>NZ_JARAVK010000180.1:0-18999 GCF_033792765.1 Streptomyces sp. PA03-6a
GAGTGGCCGCGGCCTGGGGCGTGGCCGGGCGGCGGGGTGAAGTGCCGGGGCGACGCAGGCCGATCGTGATCCCCATCGTCGCGTTGAGCCACGGCACGAGGAAGGTCAGTGCCGTGCGGGCCGCGAGTGCCCAGGTGAACGGGCCGTCCCTGACCTGCGAGTACAGGTTGACCATGAACAGGGTCGAGCCGACGACCAGGGCGGCTGTGGTCGTCTGCGCCATGGCCCTGCCTCGTACGGCACCCCGTAGCGCCACGCTCCATGCGACAGGGGGAGTCCTGGCTTGAGGGTCTTGCTCGGGTGAGCTCATGGTGTCCTTCGGCGCTCTGGACGTCACGTCACGTCGCGGTCCGCGGCGGGCTCCCGAGGGCGCGGATCCCACCGGCCGCCCGCGGGAGGAGGAGGCTTCCGGGCGCCCCGGCGGGAGGAACGTGGTGTCCGGCTCCCGCCGTTGGCCGGCGCTCCACCGGTCACGCTCGCCGGGGCGCGGTGCGGCCCAAGGCACCCGGTACGTCACATCCGTGACGCCCGGTCACGGCGGCGCTCCCCGGGTTCCGTCACTCTCCACCATGGCAGGAGATGGATCCAAACTCAACCGCCTGGTGGGCAAATCTTGACCCCTGTGGGGCTGAATGGATCCGAAATGACCTCGGGTGGTGGTGGCCGGAGCCGGGTCAGAGTCCGAAGCGCGTTCGGAAGAACCGGTCCAGGTCACGCCGGCCGGCACCCGGTGACGGCAGCGACTCCCCGCCGGGGGAGCGCAGGCCGTCGAGGAACACCCCGAGTTGGCGGCCCGCCAGATCCACCGAGGGGTCGCTGCTGCCGTCCTGCGGGATCTGGGCCGGGATCGAGTTCAGCATCAGGACCAGGTCGAAGACGGTCACGTCCTCGCGCAGGCTCCCGGCCTCCTGGGCCCGTGCCACCACCTCGGCGAAGTCGGCCAGCAGGGCCTCGCGGGCCGCGACGAGCTCGGGCCCCGGCTCCATCGTCCGCCTCCGGCTGACGGGGAAGAGCTGGCTGCTGCGGACCTGGGCGATGTACCGCACCACCCGCGTGAAGACCACCCAGGGATCGGGTTCGGCTGCCGAGACGTCCCGGATCTCAAGGGACGTATCCGTCATGACGTCGATCGCCACGCGCTCGACCAGGGCGTTCTTGCTCGGGAAGTGACGGTAGACGGTGCCCATCCCCAATCCCGAGCGGCGGGCGACCGCCTCGATGGACACCTCGTAGCCGCGGTCGGCGAAGACCTCCCGGGCGGCTTGCAGGATCAGTCGGACGTTCTCGCGGGCGTCGGCGCGCAGCGGGCGGTCGCCGGGGGGTGTCAACGGGTTCATTTGCCACCGATGTTAGTGTCCTGAGGACGCAAGCGGAAATTGAATTTCCGGTTACCTCGTGCGTTCCCCACACAGGAGGCCTCATGAGCGTGTCGACGCAACCCCGCTCCCACTCCGACTTCCCCACCGAATTCCGCGGCACGGTGCTGCGCCCCGCCGACGACGGTTACGACACGGCGCGTGCGCTCTACCAGGGCCGTGCCGCCGACGACGGCCCGGCGCTCATCGCGCAGTGCGCCGACGAGGAGGACGTCGCGACCGTCCTGCGCTACGCCTCCGCACGCGCCATTCCCGTGGCCGTGCGCAGCGGCGGGCACGGTTCCGACGGCTACGCGATGCCCGGCGGTGCGTTGGTCGTCGACCTCTCGGCGATGCGGGCGGTCACCGTCGACCCCCAGACCCGGGTGGTACGGGCCCAGCCGGGCGTCACACTCGGCGAGATGGACGCCGCCGCACAGCGTCACGGTCTGGCCGTGCCGGCGGGGACGGTCAGCAGCACCGGCGTCGGCGGGCTGACCCTGGGCGGCGGCATCGGTTACCTGATGCGCCGCCACGGTGCCACCGTCGACAATCTGCTGGGCTGCGACATGATCACCGTGGACGGCCGCAAGGTCCGCGCCGACGGGACCGAGAACCCCGAGCTGTTCTGGGCGCTGCGCGGCGGGGGCGGCAACTTCGGGGTCGTCACCTCGCTGGAGTACCGCGCGCACCCGATCGGACCCGAGGTCGTCGCGGGACAGCTGATCTTCCCGTTCGACCAGGCCGCCGACGTCCTCGGCAAGCTCCCGGCCCATCTGGCCACGGCCCCGCGGGAGCTGGGACTGCTGGTCGCGATCGCCCCGGCTCCCCCGCTGCCGATGCTGCCCGAGGAGGTGCACGGGAAGCCGGCGCTGATCCTCGTCGTGGTCCACACCGGGGAGCCCGCCGCGGCCCCCGGGGTCGTCGAGCCGCTCGCGGCGCTCGGCCGTCCGCTGGCCGACCTCGTCGGGAGGACGACGTGGGTCCGGGCCAACAGCATGCTCGACGCGGTCGCCCCCTACGGCATGCGCATGAACCTGCGGGGTGGGTATCTGCCGGCGCTGTCCGCCGACGCCGTCGACGTGCTGCTGGAGCACGTCGCCACCGTGCCGTCGAAGCCCGGCGACATCTACTCGTTCAACCTCTCGTTCATGGGCGGCGCGATATCCGAGGACCGCGACGAGGACGCCATGGCCTTCTCCCGCGAGGGCGCCGCCTGGCTGTGGGAGGCCATCTGCAAGTGGGACGCACCCGAGCGCGACGCGGAGTACGACGACTGGGCCACGGCCCTCACCGAGGCGATGCGGCCGCACGCGCTGACGAACGGCTACGCCAACCTCAGCGACGACCTGGGCGAACAGTGGCGGCGCGGGGTGCACGGCAGCGAGGCCAAGCACCGGCGGCTGCGTGCGGTCAAGGCCGCCTGGGACCCGCACAACCTGCTGCGGTTCAACAAGAACATCGCCCCTGAGACCACCCGCTGACCGCACAGCGGCCGGCGCCTTCCACCGCCCAGGGCGAGGGGAAGGCGCCGGCCGCTGTGTGAGGTTCCGGACGGCCCTCGCGGTCACAGACCCGCGGCGTCGTCCCGGCGCTTGGTCCCGGTCCCCGCGAACGTGTTCAGGTGCGACTGGGAGTCGCGCTCGGCCGGCAGGGGTCCCGAGACGGTGAAGTAGCGCCGCCCGGCGACGAGAAGCTCCTCCGCGGGGAACTTGGTGATGACCTCGCAGCCGTCCGCGGTCACCACGAGCTCCTCCTCGATCCGGGCCGCGCCCCACCCGTCCTTCGACGGCCAGTAGGTCTCGAGCGCGAACACCATGCCCTCCTGCAGCACCTCGGGGTGCTCCAGGGACACCAGCCGGGAGAACACCGGCTTCTCCCAGATCGACAGCCCGACACCGTGGCCGTACTGCAGCGCGAAGGCCGCCTCCTCGTCGGCGAACCCGAACTCCTGCGCGGTCGGCCACACCGACACGATGTCCGCCGTCGTGGCCCCGGGCCGGACGAGGCTGATCGCCTCGTCCATGTACTCGCGGCACCGCGTGTAGGCGTCGCGCTGGGCGGACGAGGCGCTGCCGACGGCGAACGTGCGGTAGTAGCAGGTGCGGTAGCCGTTGTAGCTGTGCAGGATGTCGAAGAACGCCGGGTCCCCGGGCCGCACGATGCGGTCCGAGAAGACGTGGGGGTGCGGAGCGCACCGCTCCCCGGAGATCGCGTTGACGCCTTCGACGAACTCCGAGCCGAGGTCGTAGAGGGTCTTCGCCACCACGCCCACGCACTCGTTCTCGCGCACACCCGGCCGGAGGAACTCGTAGAGGTTCTCGTAGGCGGCGTCGACCATCGAGCAGGCGTGGGTGAGCAGGTGGATCTCGTCGCGGGTCTTGATGCGCCGGGCCTCCATGAACACCTGCTGGCCGTCCACCACCGTCACGCCCGCGTTCTGCAGGGCCGCCAGGACCGGGAGCTCGATGACGTCGACGCCGAGCGGCTCGTCCAGGAGCCCGTAGAGCTCGAGCTCGTGCTTGATCTTCCGGGCGACGGAGTCGGCCATCCCGACCAGCGGGTTGATGGCGCCGCGCAGCGTCGAGATGCCGGCGCGGGCACCGCTGGGGTTGCGGGCGTCGGCTCCGTGGTGGGCTCCGTGCGGATCGCCGTCGGCCTGGGCGTTCGAGTAGTCCAGCCACGGGTTGTACAGCTGGTGGTGCCTGGCGGCCGAACCGAAGTCCCAGACGATCGGCTCCCCTCCCCTGACCAGCAGGGAGAACCGGATCATCTTGTCGATGCCCCAGGTGCCGATGTGGGTCGAGGTCATGTACCGGATGTTGGCGAAGTCGAAGGCCAGGACGGCTCCGAGGTCGGACTGCTCCAACGAGACGCGCAGACGCGCCAGTCGCTCGTCGCGGAGCCTGTTCATGTCGATACGGGTTTCCCAGTCGACCGCGTTCGGTCCAAACGTCGGAATCGCCATCACAAGTCCTTTGCCATGCGGAAGTCGCGGGTAGGGGAGACACATGCGCACCACCGGTGACGGTCTGGTGCGCGCACCCGTGGGGGACCTGGCGGTCCCTCGCCTCGGAGCAGGCTGCGCACGGCTCAGTGTGCGCCGCGCTCCGTTACCCGGCCGGTAGGGGTGAGCCGGCCTGTCGGTCCACCTGTGAACCGGGCGTTAGCGCTGCTTGCTGCGGCCTTCGAGCGTCGGATCCACTCTCGGCAGAAGGATCAGCCGCTGACTGGAGGAACCGAACATGGCCGCAGGTTGGAACTTGGAGGGCCGGACGGCTTTCGTGACCGGTGGTAGCCGGGGCTTGGGCTACGCCATCGCGCAGGCGCTGCTCGAGCGCGGTGCCAAGGTCGCGATCGCGGCCAGGGACGAAGCGGCCGTCAAGGCCGCGGCCGGTCGTCTCACCGCCGATGGGCGCGCGGAGGACGTGCTCCCCGTCGTCGTGGACGTCACCGACGCGGAGTCCGTCGACAACGCGCTGGCGGAGGTGCACGCGTGGCAGGGCAGCCTTGACATCGTCGTGAACAACGCGGGTCCGCAGCTCGCACCCTCCCCCCTGGAGCAGGCCGACGAGAACGTCGTCGCGTCCGCCTTCGACACGAAGCTGATCGGGTTCCTCCGTGTCGCGCAGGCCGCCCTCCCCCTCCTGAGCCGGACCGGCAGCGGCAGCATCATCAACGTCGTCGGCGCGACCGCGCACGCGGTGATCCCGAACACCGGCCCCACGGCCATCGTGAACGCGGGCGTGGTCGCGCTCACGAGCTACCTGGCGACCGAGGCGGCGGCCGGCAACGTCCGGGTCAACGCCATCTCCCCGGGGATGACGAAGACCGAGGGCTGGCTCACCAAGACCGAGGCTATGGCCAAGCAGCAGGGCAAGAGCGCCGAAGAGGTCCGGGCCGGCATGGCCAAGGGGCTCGGCATCCGCCTCGACCGCTGGGCCGAGCCCGCCGAGATCGGCGCCGCGGCGGCGTTCCTGGCGTCCGACGACGCCTCCTACATGACCGGTCAGGTGCTGCGCGTCGACGGCGGGTTGTCGAAGCCCGTCGCCTGATCGCGGGTCCCCGGGCCGACGCCATCCAAGACCGCCACCGGTCTTGGATGGCGTTCCTGGTCGGCGTGACGGCCGTCCCCCCAATGCCCTGCACCTTCGACACCTGGAGTTCTGGGAATGCTGATCGGAATCGTGAGCGAAGCCCGCCGTGGCGAGACGCGCGTTGCCGCGACTCCCGCCACGGTGGTCCAGCTGGTCAAGCTGGGGTACGACGTCGTGGTGGAGCCGGGCGCGGGGGCGCTGTCGAGCTTCCCGGACGAGGCCTATGCGGGGGCCGGCGCGAGTCTGGGTGACCCGCTCGCGGCGGACGTCGTGCTCGGTGTGAACGCCCTCTCGCCCGAGCAGTTGGACGGGTTGAAGCCGGGCGCGACGGTCGTGGGCATCATGAGCCCGGCGTTCGATCCCGCGCTGGTGGAGGACCTGGCGCGGCGGCCGATCACGGCGCTGGCCATGGACGCGGTGCCCCGTATCTCGCGGGCGCAGTCGCTGGACGTGCTGTCCTCGATGGCGAACATCGCCGGCTACCGGGCGGTGGTGGAGGCCGCGCACGTCTTCGGCCGCTTCTTCACCGGCCAGGTGACGGCCGCCGGCAAGGTGCCGCCGGCGAAGGTGCTGGTCTGCGGTGCGGGGGTGGCGGGTCTGGCCGCGATCGGTGCCGCCGGAAGCCTGGGTGCCGTCGTGTACGCCACCGACCCGCGGCCCGAGGTCGCCGACCAGGTCAGGTCGCTGGGCGGCGCGTACCTCTCGGTCGAGGCCGAGGACGCCGGCGAGGTGGAGGTGTCGGCGACGGGTTACGCCAAGGAGATGTCGCAGGACTACAACACCCGTGCGGCGCAGCTGTACACGGACCGGATCACGGAGATGGACATCGTGATCACGACGGCACTGATCCCGGGGCGTCCGGCGCCGACGCTGATCACCGCGGAGATGGTGGCCTCGATGAGGCCGGGCAGCGTGATCGTGGACCTGGCGGCCGCCAACGGCGGCAACGTCGAGGGCACGGTCAGGGACCGGGCGGTGGTCACGGACAACGGTGTGACGATCATCGGCTACACCGACCTGTCCGGTCGGCTGCCCGCGCAGGCGTCCCAGCTGTACGGCACCAACCTGGTCAACCTGATGAAGCTGATGACCCCGGCCAAGGACGGCCGGCTGGTGCTGGACCTCGACGACGTCGTGCAGCGGTCGATGACCGTGGTGCGCGACGGCGAGCCGACCTGGCCGCCGCCGCCGGTCCAGGTGTCCGCCGCCCCGGCGGCCACCCCCGCCGCCGCGTCTCCGGCGGCGAAACCGGCCGGCTCCCAGGGCAGGTCGCCGGTGTCGGCCCGGCGGCGGTTCGCCGTGGTCGGCGTCGGTGCCACGGTGCTGTTCCTGCTCGCCGCCCTGTCGCCGCCGGTGCTGCTCGGGCACCTGACGGTGTTCGCGCTGGCGATCGTGATCGGCTACTACGTGATCGGGCAGGTGCACCACGCCCTGCACACGCCGTTGATGAGCGTGACCAACGCGATCTCCGGGATCATCGTGGTCGGCGCCCTGATGCAGATCGGGCACGACGGGCCCCCGAACGGCGGGGTCGTCACCGCGCTCTCGACGATCGCGATCTTGCTGGCCTCCGTCAACATCTTCGGTGGCTTCGCCGTGACCCGCCGGATGCTCTCCATGTTCTCGAGAAGCTGAAGGGGCTCTGCCATGTCTGATCTGATGACCGTCGAGACCGGCGCGGCGGCGGCCTACATCGTCGCGGCCCTGCTCTTCATCCTGGCACTGGCCGGGTTGTCCCACCACGAGTCCGCCAAGGCCGGCAAGACCTTCGGCATCGGCGGCATGGCGGTGGCCCTGGCCGCGACGACCGTGCTGGCGATCGACCACGACATCTCCGGAGCCGGTCTGGCCCTGATGACCGGTGCCGTGGCGGTCGGCGCCGCCGTCGGACTGTGGCGGGCACGGGTCGTGGAGATGACCGGGATGCCCGAACTGATCGCCCTGCTGCACTCCTTCGTGGGGCTGGCGGCGGTGCTGGTGGGCTGGAACGGCTACCTGCACGTGGAGGCCGCACTCGACGGCCCGGGCAGTGCCGAGGCCGGCGCGCTGCGGGCCCAGGACCTGCTCGGGATCCACTCCGCCGAGGTGTTCATCGGCGTCTTCATCGGCGCGGTCACCTTCACCGGCTCGGTCGTGGCGTTCCTCAAGCTCTCGGCGCGGATCACGTCGGCCCCGCTGATGCTGCCCGGCAAGAACCTCCTCAACCTGGGCGCCCTGGCCGCCTTCGCCGTCCTCACCACGTGGTTCGTGATCGACCCGGCGCTGTGGCTGCTGGTCGCGGTCACGGTCGTCGCGCTGGCCCTGGGCTGGCACCTGGTCGCCTCGATCGGCGGCGGGGACATGCCGGTCGTCGTGTCGATGCTGAACTCCTACTCCGGCTGGGCGGCCGCGGCGTCGGGATTCCTGCTGGAGAACGACCTGCTGATCATCACCGGCGCCCTGGTCGGCTCCTCGGGCGCCTACCTGTCCTCCGTCATGTGCAAGGCGATGAACCGGTCCTTCCTCTCCGTGATCGCCGGCGGGTTCGGCATCGAGGCGGGCCCCGCCGACGACAAGGACTACGGGGAGCACCGCGAGATCACCGCCGAGGGCGTCGCCGAGCTCCTCGGTTCCGCCGACTCGGTGATCATCACCCCTGGCTACGGCATGGCCGTCGCCCAGGCCCAGTACGGCATCGCCGAGCTGACCCGCAAGCTCAGGGAGCGCGACGTCGACGTGCGCTTCGGCATCCACCCGGTCGCGGGCCGGCTGCCGGGCCACATGAACGTGCTGCTCGCCGAGGCCAAGGTCCCCTACGACATCGTGCTGGAGATGGACGAGATCAACGACGACTTCGACGACACCGCCGTCGTCCTCGTCATCGGCGCCAACGACACCGTCAACCCCGCGGCCGCCGAGGACCCGGGCTCGCCCATCGCGGGCATGCCCGTCCTGCAGGTCTGGAACGCCGAGAACGTCATCGTCTTCAAACGCTCCATGGCCTCCGGTTACGCCGGGGTCCGGAACCCCCTCTTCTACCGCGACAACTCCGCCATGCTCTTCGGCGACGCCAAGGACCGCGTCGAGGACATCCTCCGGGTCCTGTGACCCGCTGTCGGTGGGGTCCGCTACGTTCGGGCCATGTCGATCACCGCACAACTGCGCGACTCGGTGCAGCTCCCGGGTGGGGGCGCACTCGTCAACGGCTTCGCGTTCGAGAGCCGCGGGGGCGGTGCGTGCCGCGCCCTGCTGGGCAACGGGCGTGAGCTGGAGGTCCACGACCTGGGCGAGGTCTTCGCGGGTGAGCGCGGGCCGGCCGCCGTCTTCCCCCTTCCCTGGCCCGGGTGGGACCGCGGCGTCCACTCGGTCAGTCCCGACGGCACGTTCGCGGTGTTCTCGGGCCAGCGCGCCGTACGGGCGGTGGGCAGGGGCGGCGGGACCCTGTGGGAGTACCGGCACGCCTGCTGGGGCCCCGAGATCGACCACCCGCACACGGGGGACGAGCAGGAGGTGTGCCCCGGTCACGAGCACGGATCCTGCCGGGTCTCGGACGACGGCCGGCTCGTCTGGGCGCATGTCGTGGCCGAGCCGGCGGAAGGCGAGTGGGAGGAGCGCTGGGTCGTCCTGGACGCCCGGGACGGCCGGGAGCTGGCCCGGCTGCCGCTGGGCAGCGCGGCGTCCGGTTCGCATCATCTGTCCCACCCGGACGGTGTCCACATGGGCCTGTGCATCGGCATGGGCCAGGACGGCATCCTGCTGCACTGGGCGCGCCGGGACGGCGGCGAGCTGACCGGCTGGGACCTGAACGAGGGCATGGACCGCATCCTGATGGACGTCCATGCGGGGCATCCGGGCTCCCTGACCGTCGAGCACAGCGGGTGCGACCTGCAACTGCACGCCCTGGACGGCACCGTGCTCGCCGAGGTCTCGCCCGATCCGGCCGACGACGAGGACCCGCCCTGCTGGGACTACGGCTGCGGCTTCGTGGACGCCGACACGGTCATCGCCTCGACGATCGACTCCGCCGAGGACCCCGAACAGGCCCGCCACTGGCTGCTCGACGCCCACAGCCTGGAGGTACGCGGGACGGTCGACTATCCCACGGGCCCTGTCGACAGCTATGTGCGTCCGCTCGGCGACGGGACCTGGCTCACCTATGACGACAAAAGCGGGACGCTGAACCGCTGGGCGGAAAAGCCACTTTGAGCACGACCAGGACGCCCGCCGCTCGGCGGGCGTCCTGGTCGTGCTCTGCGGGAGCGGCTCCCGTCAGCCCTTCCAGACCGTCTTGAGGTTGCAGAACTCCCGGATGCCTTCCGCGGCGAGCTCGCGGCCGATGCCCGAGTCCTTCACGCCGCCGAACGGCAGTTCGGGGTAGGAGACGCTCATGCCGTTGACGAAGACGGCGCCCGCCTCGAGCCGGGGGATCAGGAACCGCTCCTCGTCGGGGTCGGTGGTCCACACCGACGAGCTCAGGCCGAAGGCCGTGTCGTTGGCGAGCGCCGCGGCCTGTGCGATGTCGTCGACCCGGTGGACCACGGCCAGCGGACCGAAGGCCTCCTCCCGGTACACCCGCATCGCGGGGGTGACCTCCTCCAGCACCGTCGGCTCGAAGAACCACCCCTCGGTACCGACCGCGGACCCGCCGCACCGCAGGACGGCACCCTGCGAGACGGCGTCGTCGACCAGTTCGGCGAGCTCGCGCCGACCGGACTCCGTGGCGATCGGCCCGATGTCGGTGTCCTCGTCGAGCGGGTCGCCGACGGTCAGCGCCTTCGTGCCCGCGACGAAGGCCTCGACGAACTCGTCGTACACCTCGGTGTGGACGATGAAGCGCTTGGCCGCGATGCACGACTGGCCGTTGTTCATCGTGCGCGCGGTCACGGCTGTCCGGGCCGCCGCGCGGACGTCGGCGGAGGGCAGCACGATGAACGGGTCGGACCCGCCCAGCTCCAGCACGGCCTTCTTCACCTCCGAGCCCGCGACCGCCGCGATCGACCGCCCGGCCGGCTCGGACCCGGTGAGCGTCACGGCGGCGACGCGCCGGTCGCGGACGACGGCTTCGACGCCGGCTGCCCCGATCAGGAGCGCCTGGAACGACCCGACCGGGAAGCCCGCCCGTTCGAAGAGCGTGTCGAGGTACAACGCGGACTGCGGGACGTTGGAGGCGTGCTTGAGCAGGCCCACGTTGCCGGCCATCAGCGCGGGCGCGGCGAAGCGGATCACCTGCCACAGCGGGTAGTTCCACGGCATGACGGCGAGGACGACGCCGAGAGGCTCGTAGGAGGTGTAGGCGGCCGAGGCCTTGACCGTCCGCGGGTCGGCGAGCGGCTGGTCGGCCAGCAGGGTCTCGGCGTTGTCCGCGTAGAACCGCATCGCGTGGGCGCACTTGAGGACCTCCGCGCGGGCCTGCGCGATCGGCTTGCCCATCTCGACGGTGAGCATGGGCGCCGTCCGGTCCGCCTCGGCCTCGACCAGGTCCGCGGCCGCCCGCATCCACCGGGCGCGGGTGTCGAAGCCGGTCGCCCGGAGCGTCGCGGCCGCGGCTTCCGCCCGCGTCAGCCGTTGGCCGACCTGTTCCTCGGTGAGTGGAGCGAACTCTTCGACGAGCTCACCGGTAGCGGGGTTGACGGTGGCGATAGGCACGGCGCTCTCCTCGTGGCATGGGCATCCATGAACCTTGATTGGATCCACTGTAGGCTCCGCCGTGGTGGTGCGCCAGGGGTGTTGTGGTGTGCGCGCCCTCCATCGTCTCAAGTTGGATACATTTAGAGCGTGGATATCGGTGCCCCGGACCCGGGGTTCGCAAGGCGCGGCCGAGCGCGCTGCGCGCAGGGCGGGACGCCGGTCGGCTCCTCGGGAGCTCCGGTGTCCCGCTCGCGTCAGTGCTTCTCGGCGAAGAGTTCCGGGTGCGCGGTGAGTTGGACCCTCGTGCGGCGGATGTGACCGGTCAGGTACCGCTCACCGTCCTCGGGATCGCGGCGCCGCACGGCGTCGAGGATCAGCCGGTGCTCGGCGTTGACGATGGTGGCCCGGTCCGGGTCGGCGAGCACCATGAACGCACGGCGGTAGTGCTGGGTGGAGTTCCAGAGCCGCTCGGTGATGGCCCGCAGGTGGTCGCTGGGGCACCCCGCGTAGGTGGTCATGTGGAACTCGCGGTCCAGCAGGAGGAACCGGTTGACGTCGCCCTGGTTCTCGATCTCGTCCTGGAGGCTTTCCAGGTGCTCGACGTGGTGGTCGGCGAGATGGGGGAGGGACTCGATCAGGGTCAGCGGCTCGAGGCGCTCGCGCATCCGGTAGTAGGTGTTCACCTCTTGGAGGCTGAGCATCGGCACCCGGGAGCCCCGGTTGGGGAACGACTCGGTGAGGCCGTCGGACTCCAGGATCCGCAGCGCTTCGCGGACCGGGATCCGGCTCGTGCCGAGGCGCGCGGCGATCTCGTCCTGGCGCAGCCAGGTTCCGGGCGTCAGATGGCCGGCGAGGATCTCCTCGCGCAGGATGCCCGCGATGTGCCGGCTCCTGACGCTGTCCGACCCGCGCGGATCGCGAGCTTGCGCGGGGGTCAAGAGCGGTCACCTCTGAACTGTGACGGGTCGCGGTCGAAGGCCTTGCCCTCAGGATACGACACCAGCTCGAACTGCATCCCCCACGGCGAGAGGAAGTAGACCCACCGCTGTCCCTCCGACGGCCCGGCGCTGGCGGTCGGGTCGCCGAGCACGGGAACGCCCCTCGCTCTCAGGAACGACACGGCGTCGTCGAGGTCTTCGACGTACAGCGCGACATGGTGGCCGCCGACGTCGCTGTTGCGCGGGACGTCCTTCCGCTGCGCGTCCGCCTGGTACGCGAAGACCTCGAACACCGCCTGCTCGCCGCACCGGTAGAAGCTCAGCCGGCGCATGACCGTGCCCGCGTCCACGTTCAGGTGCTCCGCCATCCAGCCGTCCGTCGCGCTGAACGGGCCGATCGAGTACAGGTACTCGCAGCCGAGGACGTCCACGAGCCATGCGTGCGCCTGGTCCAGGTCCGGCACCGTGAAGCCGATGTGGTCCAGGCGCATGAGGCCGGGCAGAGTCATGATCTTCCTCCTTTGGATCCGAACACCGCCGCAATGGTCCCGTCCATCCGCCAATCTGTCGAGCGGAACCTTGTCATTGGATCCAACCCTGTGGCAGGGTCGATGCACTCCGGTTGATCGAAGGGGGCACCCGATGCCTGCGGAAAACACACTCGAAGCCAACGCCGCCTGGTCGGAGTTCGTCGTCACCCAGGACGACTGGGACGCCGCGGCTCCGGACCTCCTGACGGGCATGTTCAGCCAGCTGGTGCTGATCCGGACCTTCGAGGAGTACGTCCTGGAGCTCGCCGCGGACGGACTCATCCACGGTCCCGCGCACTCCAGCATCGGCCAGGAGGGCGGGGCGGTCGGCGCGTGCTTCGCCCTGACGTCGCAGGACACCGTGAACGGCTCGCACCGCGGCCATCACCAGTTCCTCGCCAAGGCGCTCGCCCATCTGCATCCGAAGGGCATCGAGCCGACGAAGCCGTTCCCCGAGGACGTGCGGGCCCTGCTCCTGCGCAGCCTGCGCGAGATCTGCGGACTGGACCGCGGCTTCAGCCACGGCCGGGGCGGCAGCATGCACCTGCAGTGGCACGAGGCCGGCGCGATCGGGACGAACGCGATCGTCGGCGGTGGGGTACCGCTCGCGGCCGGTTCCGCCTGGGCGCACAAGGAGGCCGGGACCGACGCGGTGGCCTTCACGTTCTTCGGCGACGGCGCGATCAACATCGGATCCACGCTGGAGACCCTCAACCTCGCGGCGGCGTGGTCGCTGCCCCTGTGCTTCTTCGTCGAGAACAACCTGTACGCCGTGTCCACCCACGTATCCGAAGTCACCGCGGAGCCAAGGCTGTCCGGCCGCGGCCCGGGCTTCGGCATCCGCAGCTGGAAGGTCGACGGCATGGATCCGCTGGCCGTGCACCTCGTGACACAACGGGCCCTCACGCACATGCGCAGCGGCGACGGTCCGACGATGATCGAGGCCGATGTCTACCGCTACTTCCACCAGAACGGCCCCTTCGCCGGTTCGGCGTTCCGCTACCGGACCAGGGAGGAGGAGGCGCAGTGGCGTGCCCGCGACCCCCTCGACACCATCGTGCGACACCTGGTGCGCCGCAGGATCCTCACCAAGAAGGCGGTCGCCGAGACGATCGAGCGCGCCAAGGGCCTCATGATCGAGCTCGGCGACGTCATCCTCGAACCGCGGCCGGGCGGAAAGCCGGGTGAGCGGCGGATCGTGCCCTCGGAGTGGCCGGACCCGGCCTTCGTCGACGAGGGCGTCCGGGGCGACCTGTCGGAGCTGGCCGGGATCGAGTTCACCGACGCCGGGGACTTCGCCGACGACCTGACCGACGTCAAGTTCATCGGCGCCGTCGCCGGGGTGATGGGGCGCCGGCTGGAGACCGATCCCCGCGTCGTGGTGATGGGGGAGGACGTGCACCGCCTCAACGGCGGCACCAACGGCGCCACCCGCGGCCTGAGCGAGGCGTTCCCCGACCGCGTGGTCGGGACGCCGATATCGGAGAACGCGTTCGCCGGCCTCGGGGGAGGACTGGCCCTGGACGGCCGGTTCCGCCCGATCGTGGAGTTCATGTACGCCGACTTCATGTGGGTGGCGGCGGACCAGCTGTTCAACCAGATCGGGAAGGCCCGCCACATGTTCGGAGGCGAGGGCAAGGTGCCGTTCGTCCTGCGCAGCAAGGTCGCCACCGGCACCGGCTACGGGTCGCAGCACTCGATGGACCCGGCCGGCATCTTCGCGACGGCGCCGGGCTGGCGCATCGTCGCGCCGTCGACGCCGTTCGACTACGTCGGCCTGATGAACACCGCCCTGGCCTGCGACGACCCGGTGGTGGTCCTCGAACACGTCGATCTGTACAACTCGACCGGTCCGGGGCTGCCGGACAACCACGACCACCACCTGCCGGTCGGCAAGGCCGCCGTACGCCGTGAGGGCGCGGCCCTGACCATCCTCACCTATCTCGCGATGACGCCGGCCGTGCTGGAGGCCGTGGAGCGGACGGGAGTGGACGCCGAGGTCGTGGACCTGCGCTGGCTGGACCGGGCCAGCCTGGACTGGGACACGATCACGCGGTCGGTGCAGAAGACCAACAACGTGCTCATCGCCGAGCAGGGCGCCCTCGGCACCTCCTACGGCGGCTGGCTCGCGGACGAGATCCACCGGCGGCTGTTCGACTGGCTCGACGCCCCGGTCGAGCGGGTGACGGGCGGCGAGGCGTCGCCGAGCATCAGCAAGGTCCTGGAGCGTGCCGCGTTCGCCTCCACCGAGGAAGTCGTCGCCAAGCTCCGCGAGATCACGCGGGGGCAGAACAATGGCTGAGCTGCTGCGGATGCCCGAGATCGCCGCCAACACCGCGGAGGCGATCCTGGAGTCCTGGAACGTCGGGGTGAACACCCCTTATGCGGCAGGCGACTCGATCGTCACGGTGGAGACCGAGAAGGCCGTGGTCGACGTGGAGGCCGAGAGCGACGGCGTCCTCCTGCGCCTCCTGGTGGACGCGGGCACCACGGTGCCGGTGGGTACGCCCATCGCGGTCTGGGGGTCGCCGCACGAGCCGGCGTCCGCGGTCGACGAACTGGTGGCCTCGCTGGGCGGCGGACAGGCTCCGGTGACTGCCTCCGCGGCCTCGGCGCCGCCGGGCGCGGTCGCTCCGGCGCCCACCGGGGCGGCAGGCGACGGGGGCGAGCGCCTCTTCGCCAGTCCGCTGGCGCGACGTCTCGCACGCGAGCTCGGCGTCGATCTGAACGCCGTGGCGGGGAGCGGCCCGCGCGGACGCATCCGGCGCACCGACGTCGAGGCGGCCGCCGCCCGGCCGTCCCGGCAGGAGGCGGCGGCGCCGGCGGACACCGGGGCGGAGAACGCGGCACGTCCGGCCCCGGCGGCGGCCCCGCGCTTCGTGGACGTCCCCAACACGCGGATGCGGGCGGCCATCGCCCGCCGGCTGACGGAGAGCAAGCGGGACACGCCGCACTTCTATCTGCGCGGCAGCGCACGCGTCGACGCGCTGCTCGCACTGCGGCAGCAGATCAACGCCGGCCAGGGCGTGCGGGTGTCGATCAACGACCTGCTCGTCAAGGCGATCGCGTCCGCGCACACGGGCGTTCCCGCGATGAACGTGCAGTGGAACGACACCTCGATCCGGCACTTCTCGGACGTCGACATCGCCGTGGCCGTCGCCACCGACGGAGGTCTGGTCACCCCGGTGGTCCGCGGTGTGCAGTCCCTGTCGATGAGCGGCGTCGCCGCGGCGACGAAGGACGTGATCGCCCGTGCGAAGGAGCGCCGGCTCCGGCAGGACGAACTGGAGGGCGGCACGATCTCGATCACCAACCTCGGCATGTACGGCACCGAGGACTTCGCGGCGATCATCAACCCGCCGCAGGCCGCGATCCTGGCTGTCGGCGCGGTGCGGCAGGAAGCCGTCGTCGAGGACGGTGCGGTCGACGTCGCGTCCGTCCTGCGGCTGACCCTCGCCGTCGACCACAGGGCGGTGGACGGCGCCACCGCGGCCGAGTGGCTGAAGGAGTTCGTGGACGTGCTCGAACACCCGCTGCGGATCCTGCTGTGAACACCGGCGAACGCGAGGAGAAGGAGAACGCAGCATGACCGGGAGCACTTTCGACCTCGTCGTCCTCGGCGGTGGATCGGGCGGTTACGCCGCCGCGCTCCGTGGCGCGGAACTGGGATTCAGCGTCGCCCTCGTCGAGGAGGACAAGCTCGGCGGAACGTGCCTGCACAGCGGCTGCATCCCGACCAAGGCCCTGCTGCACGCCGCCGAGGTCGCCGAACTGTCGCGGCACGCCGCGTCGATCGGCGTCCGTGCCTCCTTCGAGGGCATCGACGTCCCCGGCGTGTACGCCTATCGCGACGGCGTCGTGGACCGCCTGTACAAGGGGCTGCAAGGACTCGTCGCGGCCCATGACGTGACCTTGGTCCGGGGACGCGGGCACCTGGTGTCGCCGACGGCCGTGCGGGTCGGCGAGGACGACTACTGCGCGGCGCAGGCCGTGGTCCTGGCCACCGGATCCGTCGCCCGCAGCCTGCCGGGGCTGGAGTTCGGCGGCCGGATCCTGTCGTCGACGCAGGCGCTCTGCCTGCCGGAGCTTCCGCGCAGCGCCGTCATCCTGGGTGGCGGTGTCATCGGTGTCGAGTTCGCGAGCCTGTGGCGCTCGTTCGGCGTCGACGTCACCATCGTCGAGGCGCTCCCGAGCCTGGTCCCGAACGAGGACCGGTCCTGCGGCAAGGCCCTGGAACGTGCCTTCCGGCGCCGCGGGGTCACCGTGCGCACCGGCGTCCGGGTCGCAGCCGTCGAGCAGAGCGCGAGCGGGGTCCTCGTCGGCATCGAGGCGGGCGAGCCCCTGGAGGCCGACGTCCTGCTGGTCGCCGTCGGGCGGGGACCCCGCACGGCCGGCATGGGCTTCGAGGACGTCGGCGTGACGCTGGACCGCGGATTCGTCGAGGTCGACGCCGGCCTCCGTACCCGGGTCCCCGGCGTCTACGCCGTCGGGGACGTCGTCGAAGGTCTCCAGCTCGCGCATCGCGGCTTCCAGCAGGGGATCTTCGTCGCGGAGGAGATCGCCGGTCTGGCCCCGGCACCGATCGCCGAAGCCCACATCCCCCGCGTCACCTACTGCGACCCGGAGGTCGCGTCGGTCGGCCTGACGCAGGCGCAGGCCGAGGAGAAGTTCGGTGCCGACCGGGTGGAGAGCGTCGAGTACGACCTGGCGGGCAATGGCAAGAGCCAGATCATCGGTACGTCCGGCTTCGTGAAGCTGGTCCGTGAGAAGGACGGCCCGGTGGTGGGGGTCCACATGGTCGGTGCGAGGGTGGGCGAGCTCATCGCGGAGGCGCAGCTCGCGGTCGCCTGGGAAGCCCATCCGGGCGACGTCGCCCCCCTCGTCCACGCTCACCCGACCCAGAACGAGGCCCTGGGGGAGGCGTTCCTCGCTCTCGCGGGCAAGCCGTTGCACAGGCACGGATGAGGCGCGGACGCCGGCTGCCCCATGCCTCACCGCCGTCTCCGGACGGCGGCGACGGCAACCGCGGCGCCGGCAACCGGCTGCGCAGCGGGCGCCGCGACCGGCTCTTCCCGTCCCTGCCGTTGCACCTCGTGGAGGCGTACCTCGTCGGCCATGGCGCCGGCGGACCGGCCGGGGGGCTGGTGCGCTTTCGGATACCCGGCGCGGACGAAGGGGGCGGCTCGCGGCGCCTGTCGTGGGGCCGGACGGACCTGGGGCGCCAGCTCGCGGGTTCCGGTGGGGAGCTGCGGCTGGTCCGTCCCCATGACGACACCGGCACCCGCCGGGCCCTCATCGTGATGCTCACGCTCAACGGCATCACCGACGCCGCCGCCCTGGTCCGGCTGGACATCGCGGGGAGGGGCCCGGGCCGTGCCGTGACGGTCGGTGTGGACGTGCGGTTCCTGGCGGGACTGTGGGACCTGGCCGCCCCGGAGCACACTTGGTGCCGGTTGCACCTGGAGGCCCAGGTCCGTGAGATGCCCGGCCGGCCGATGCCGCGTTGAGCGCCCCGGCCCGCCGTGCGCGGCGCGGTGTCAGGACGCTGCCGCATCGGGCCAGAGCGCGCGGAGCGCGTCGGGAACCCCCTCGACGGCCTCGGAGTCACCCATGGCCAGGTGGAGGATGTAGCCGGGCAGCGTGCACAGGAGCGTGGCGCCGATCGCCTCGGGGGAGGCCTCACGCGTCAGGGTGCCGCTCTGCTGGTGTTCCCGGACGACCTCGGTGAGGGCGGAGCGCATCTGGGCCAGCAGGTCGTTGAACTGCTCGGCCAGTGAGGGGTTCCGCAGGGATTCGGACCAGGCCAGCACGGACAGCCCGGCGATGTTCTGCTCGGCCGTCTTGGCCTTCACGATGTCGAAGACACCGGCCATCAGGTCCCCGACGGAGCTGGTGGGCCGCTGCTCGGCGACACCGTGGACCATCGTCAGGACGTCACGCATGCTCTCCTCGACGATGGCCGTGATCATCTCGTTCTTGCTGGCGAAGTGCCGGTACACCGCGCCCGCCGAGAGGCCCGACTCCGCGAAGAGGTCCTGCATGGACGTGGAGTGGAACCCGTCCCGCAGGAAGCAGCGGCGCGCCGCGTCCAGGATCTGCCTGCGGCGGGCCTCCATGTACTCCTGCGTGACCTTCGGCATGGATTCATCCTTCGATTAAAAAACGAATCTTCATGTTAATTTAACACGGTGACCGTGGGTCATCCATAGGGAGCGCGGGGGAAATCTTTGCCCTCCTTCTCTGGACATCCACCGTGCGGGCCGCAACCATGGCTACTCCATACGGTATGCAATCTGCAGTATGGGATCCCGACGCACCACTCCCGACCCGTCGTTGGACTTGTGAGGTGGCCGTTGTGACCAAGGCACTCGAAGGTGTGCGCGTCCTGGATATGACGCATGTGCAGTCGGGTCCGTCGGCGACGCAGTTGCTGGCGTGGCTGGGTGCGGACGTGGTGAAGCTGGAGGCCCCG
>NZ_JARAVK010000181.1:0-18812 GCF_033792765.1 Streptomyces sp. PA03-6a
GCCTCCGGCCGGGGGTGCCCCCAACTCCCCCGCCCCCTCCGTTGGTTCCGCGACCAACGGCCGGTGGGGGGTTGAGAAGGCGGTCCGGGGTGGCCGCTAGTGCCTACTCACCCCCACCGGCCGTCATACGCCCGCACAGCGGGAGGTGGTGTGGCGGGGTGCGCCCATGGGGGTCCCCCCGGCCGAAGGCTGGGCGAGTGCGCCGGCGCGGCACCGACCCCACAACGACCGCGCGAGGCGGTCACTGACCGCGCCGGATGGGGGTCCCCCCGGCCGAAGGCTGGGGGAGGGCGGGCGGCGGGGAAACCGCCCGCCGCAGGCGCAACGCACCCGCACACAAACAACGGGCCGCAAGGGGCACCCCGGGCCGCACAGAACGCACCCCGGAGGGCTACGCGTGGGGGCGGCCCATCGCCCGGAACGTCCAGCCCGCCGCACGCCATGCCGCCGGCTCCAGCGCGTTCCGCCCGTCGATGACGTGCCGGCGCCCGGCCACCGCCCCGAGCACCGCCGGGTCGAGCTCGCGGAACTCCCGCCACTCCGTGAGGTGCAGCACGACGTCGGCCCCGCGGACCGCCTCCAGCGCCGTCGCGGCGTACCCGAGCGTCGGGAAGAGCCGCCGTGCGTTGTCCATGGCCTTGGGGTCGTACACGGTGACCTGGCCGCCCTGGAGGTGGATCTGCCCGGCGACGTTGAGCGCGGGGGAGTCCCGCACATCGTCGGAGTCGGGCTTGAAGGCCGCGCCGAGCACCGCGATGCGCTTGCCGAGGAAGCCGCTGCCGCCGCAGGCCTCGCGGGCGAGCTCGACCATGTGGCTGCGGCGGCGCATGTTGATGGAGTCGACCTCGCGCAGGAAGGTCAGCGCCTGGTCGGCGCCGAGCTCACCGGCGCGGGCCATGAAGGCGCGGATGTCCTTGGGCAGGCAGCCGCCGCCGAAGCCGATGCCGGCGCGCAGGAACTTGTTGCCGATCCGCTCGTCGTGGCCGATGGCCTCGGCGAGCTTCACCACGTCGCCGCCGGCCGCCTCGCTGACCTCGGCCATGGCGTTGATGAAGGAGATCTTGGTGGCGAGGAAGGCGTTGGCCGCCGTCTTGACCAGTTCCGCGGTCGGGTAGTCGGCGACGACGAAGGGGGTGCCCTCGCCGATGGGGGCCGCGTAGACCTCGCGCAGCAGCTTCTCGGCGTGTCCGGAGGCGACGCCGACCACGATCCGGTCCGGGTGGAGGGTGTCCTGGACGGCGAAGCCCTCGCGCAGGAACTCGGGGTTCCACGCCAGTTCCGCCCCGTCCCCGGCGGGGGCGAGCTCGGCCAGGCGGGCCGCCAGCCGTGCCGCGCTGCCGACCGGGACGGTCGACTTGCCGACGACCAGTGCGGGCCGCTGCAGGTGCGGGGCGAGCAGCTCGAAGGCGCTGTCGACGTAGCTCATGTCGCAGGCGTACTCGCCGTGCTTCTGCGGGGTGTTCACGCAGACGAAGTGGACGTCGCCGAAGGCGGCGACCTCCTCCCAGGAGGTGGTGAAGCGCAGCCGCCCGCTGGAGTCCGGCAGGCCGGCGACGTGGCGGCGCAGCAGTTCCTCCAGGCCCGGTTCGTACATGGGCACGCGGCCCGCCGCGAGGGTCTCGATCTTGGCGGGGTCGATGTCCAGGCCCAGCACTTCGAAGCCCAGCTCGGCCATCGCCGCGGCGTGCGTGGCGCCGAGGTAGCCGGTGCCGATCACGGTGAGCTTGAGCGCCATGCGGACGGTCCCTCCCAGGTCGTGGCCTGATTGCGAGGTTGAGCATAGCCCCGGGCGGTGACCGGGCTTTCCCCGGCGCGTGCACCGAAGGGGGCCGGGGCATGGGCACGGCACCGTCCCAGGCGCCACAATGCCCCCTACGCACGCGTGGGGAGCGGGTGCACAGGGTGGGGGTGGATCATGACGACGACGGATCCGGTGGGCCACGAGGAGACGGCGGTCCCGGAAACGGAGCGGGAAGCGGCGCCGGGGGAGACGGCGGAGCCGGCCCGCAGGAGGCGCAGTCGCACCCGGAGGGTGCTGCTGGGCGCGCTGGTCCTGCTGGCCGTGGGGGTGCTGGGGGTGGCGGGGACGCTGTGGTGGACGGTGGACCACTACACCGGCAAGGTGGACCGCATTCCCAACGTGTTCCCGACGAAGGTGCCCGAGAGCGAGCAGCCGCAGGCCGCCAAGGGCGGTGAAACGTTCCTCCTGGTCGGTGTGGACACCCGTTCCGAGCTGCCGACCACCGGCCGGGACGCCAAGGCCCCGGAGTGGAAGCGCGGCGCCCAGCGCAGCGACACGATGATGCTGGTGCACCTGCCGGCCGACCGCGAGCACGCGTACGTGGTCTCGCTGCCCCGCGACAGCTGGGTCCCGATCCCGGGGAACGGCAAGGCCAAGCTGAACGCCGCCTTCTCCTGGGGCGGCCCGCCCTTGCTGATCGACACCGTGCAGCGGCTCACCGACGTGAAGGTCGACCACCTCGCCGTCATCGACTGGAGCGGCTTCAAGACCCTCACCGACGACATCGGCGGCGTGGACCTGGACGGGAAGCACATGAACGGCGAGGAGGCCCTCGCGTACGTCCGCTGGCGCTACGACCTGCCGCGCGGTGACCTGGACCGCACCCACCGCCAGCAGGCCTTCCTGCGCGCGGTGATCGCCAAGACGCTGACCAAGGACTCCATGAGCAACCCGCTGAAGGCGAAGGAGCTGCTGGACCGGGTCACCGGTGTGGTCAGCGTCGACGACCGGCTCTCCGACGGGGACCTGCGCGACCTGATGTGGAGCATGCGCGGGGTGCGCCAGGGCGACATGGTCTTCATGAACGCCCCGGTCGGCGGGCTCGACATGATCAAGGGCCAGTCGGTGGTGCTGCTCGACGAGAGCGGCACCGCGCGGCTGTGGGAGGCCATGCGCAACGACACCATGGCCGAGTACGTGGCGAACCACTCCCTCGACCGTCTGGGCTCCTCCACCCCGTGAGCCCCGAGGGCGCGGCGGGGAAGAGCGGAGGGGCCGGCCGGGCGCGGTGTGCGCGCCCGGCCGGCCCCGGCCGTCCTAAGGGGTCAGGAGTCGGGCGTGACCGTGACCTTGTCGTCGTTCTTCAGCTCCGAGACGAGCTGCTTGACCTTCGGCATGTCCCACTTGAGGGCGCTGCCCACGTTGGTGCTGATGGAGCCCGAGGTCGGCATGTTCATCGAGACGCCCTCGCCGCCGGAGACGCTCTTCATCGCCCAGAACATCGACACCAGGTCCCACAGGCTCATGTCCTTGTCGACGATCAGCGTGTCGAGGCCCGCGCCCATGGTCGGGTAGAGCTTGAAGGGGTTGAGGACCGTGCTCGGCGTGGCCGTCTGGCCCGCGAGCGCGGCGAGGAACTTCTGCTGGTTCTTGGTGCGGCCCAGGTCGCCCTCGGCCTCCTGGTAGCGCTGGCGGACGAAGGCCAGGGCCTCGTCGCCGTTGAGGGTCTGCTTGCCCTTCTTGATGTGCAGGCCCGAGTTCTTGTCGTTGATGTCGCGGGGGATGTCCAGCTCGACACCGCCGACCGCGTCGACGAGGCCCGCGAAGCCGGCGAAGCCGATCTCCGCGTAGTGGTCGATGTGCAGGCCCGTGTTGTACTCGACCGTGCGCACCAGCAGCGTCGGTCCGTCTATCGAGTAGGCGGCGTTGAGCTTGTTCTGGCCGCGCGAGGCGAACGTCTTGCCGGACTCGGAACCCTTGAACTCGGGGATCGTGACGTAGGAGTCACGGGGGAGCGAGATCAGCGAGTTCCCGTTGTCACCCACGTGCAGGATCATCATCGAGTCGGTCCGCTTGCCCTCGGCGGAGCCGGTGTGCAACTGCTTCTTCTGCTCGCCGGACAGGCCTTCACGGCTGTCGGAGCCGACGATGAGGTAGTTGGTGCCCTCGCCGGTCTCCGGGCGGTCTATGACCGTGCCGAGGTCCACCTCGCGGCGCACCTTGCCGTCCGCCCAGAAGTAGGTGCCGATCGACCAGGCGGCGACCACGACGACCAGACCGATCAGGACGGCCTTCACCCGCCGCTTGCGGCTGCCGGGCGGTGAGGTGCGGCCGCCGGTGGACGGCGGGCCGTACGAGCCGCCGCCGTAACCGTCGTGGCCCGCGCCCGGGCCTGCGTGACCGGGGACGCCGCTGCCGTACGCCTGCTGGCGGGGCACGCTGCCGGGAGCCGCCGCCGCACGGCGCGGGGACAGCTCGGGGGGCAGCGGAGGCTCGGAGATCTGCTGCTGCCGCTGGTTCCTGTTGTCGGACCAACCGTCGGGCCATGCGTTCATGTACCGCAGTGTGCCCTGCCGCCCTGCCCGGCAGTGCCTCCGTGGCGCTTCTGAAGCAGAGCTGATGCAAAGGTCACAGGACCGCGGTGATGCGGTGACCAGTTGTGTCCGGGTGCTCTCAGCCGGTGAGGTGCGTCGGGGCGTTGGTGTGGGTCTCGATCATTCCGGCGGCCTGTTCCAGCAGTTCGTGCGCCAGGTTGGAGCAGGCCCGGGAGGCGGCCACGTCCTCCCCTATGCGCATGTCCGGCTCGTCGTTCGGATTGCGCCGCGAATAGCCGTGGCCCACCACGCCCGGGGCGCCGTCCCCGGAGAGCGAGGCGGTGCAGGCGGTGCGGCTGCCGTCCTCCTCCAGCGACAGCTTGATCGTCCACGTCTTCTCCATGGCGGATCACCTCTCGGACCTCGGGACGTCGGCCCCTTTCTCAGCATCCGCCCGGCCCCGCCGCCGGGCAAGGTGTGCCCGGCGGGGAGCACGGCACGGCAGTGCTTAGGGTGGAGCCATGTTCGAGGAGCCACCCCCGCACCCTGTCCCGTTCAAGCCCACGTCCGCCTCGCGGATCACGCTGGCGCACATCATGACCCACCACGACACGAACCTGCTGGGCACCGTGCACGGCGGCGTGGTCATGAAGCTCGTGGACGACGCGGCGGGCGCCGTCGCCGGACGGCACTCCGAGGGGCCCGCGGTGACCGGCGCCATGGACGAGATGGCCTTCCTGGAACCGGTGCGGGTCGGCGACCTGCTCAAGGTGCAGGCCCAGGTCAACTGGACCGGGCGGAGCTCCATGGAGGTCGGCGTGCGCGTGCTCGCCGAACGCTGGAACGAGTCCGGCCCGGCGACCCAGGTCGCCAGCGCCTACCTGGTCTTCGTGGCCGTGGACGCCGAGGGCGCGCCGCGTCCGGTGCCCCAGATCGAGCCCGAGACCGACCGGGACCGGCGCCGTCTGCAGGAGGCGCAGATCCGCCGCACGCACCGGCTGGCCCGCCGCCGGGCGATCATGGAGCTGCGCGAGAAGCGCGCCGCCGAGGGCTTCGAGGACTGACGGCGCCCGGCGCCCGGCCCTCAGCCGCACGCGACGCGGTCGCCGCGCGCGGGCGGGAGCTCCACCGGCGGCGCCGCGGGCGGGTCCGGCTCACCGGCCCGCACCGGGGTCAGGCCGTCGTAGTCCGCGCCCACGGTGATCCGCAGCGTCGACCCCAGCCCGGAGACCGCCCGCAGCTCGGCGTACGGCAGGGCCGTCCCCAGGGCCTTGGCGGAGCGGTCCCAGCCCGGGTCGTAGTGGATGACCGTGTACTCCGCGTCGTGCCGGACGGTGTTGCCGGGCGTACCGGTGGTGTGGAAGCCCAGGCGGCGCAGTTCCTTGTCCACGCGCGCCCCCAGTCCGTTGACCGTCGTCCCGTTGTTGACCTGGACGCGGATCGACTTGGGCGGCACGTCGACCTGTTCCGGCTCGGGCGCCGAGGGGCTGGGCGTGGCCAGGGGGCCGCCGTCAGGGCCGGTCAGCGGGCGGTCCTCGCGCAGCGCGTCGAAGATCCGCCCGGCGCCCTTCACGTCCCAGCGCAGGGTCGTGCCCACGCCCTGCACCCGGAACGGCGTGGCGTCCACCGGCACCGACGCGAACTCCACCGAGCTCGCCCCGAAGCCGCCCCGCAGCCCCGTGGCGAGCGCGATCAGGTCGTCCGGCTTGGTCTGCCGGTCCGCGCGCACCGAGCCCAGCGCGGCCTTGGCCACCTGGTCGAGCTTGACGGGGTTCTGCAGCAGCCCGATGTCGGCGACCCGGCGGACCAGGGCGGCCAGGAACCGTTGCTGGTTCTGCATCCGCGGGAGGTCGGGGCTCCCGGGGTAGTGACCGGAGCGCACGTACCGCAGCGCCGTGCCGCCGTCCGCGCGGACCGTGCCGGCGGGCAGGTCGAGGCCGGTCAGGGGGTCCCGAAGCGGCTGGGCGAAGCAAAGGTCGACGCCGCCGATCTTGTCGACGGTCTTCATGAAGGAGCCGAAGTCGAACTCGGCGTAGTGGTCGACCTTGATCCCGGTCATCTTCTCGACCGTGCTGACGGCGAGCGAAGGGCCGCCCACCCCCCAGGCCCACTTCAGCTTGCCGGGGCGGGGCAGCTCCGCGTACGAGTCCCGCGGCAGGGCGACCACGCTGACCCGCCTGCCGTCCCGCGACAGGTGCGCCAGCATCATCGTGTCGGTGCAGTCGCAGGGCTCCCCGCCCAGGCGCAGCGCGGTGCGCTGCGCCGCGGTCAGCCCGCGGCGCACGTCGGTGCCGACCAGCAGGAAGTTGGTGCCCTTGGTGGGGTTGGGCCGGTTCTTCATCCCGGCGAAGGCGTCCACCCGCGCCAGGCGGTCGTCCATGTGCCCCAGGACGGCGTGCCCGATCCCGCTGGCGGTCAGGATGCCCAGCGAGACGGCGCCGAGGACGCGCATCCCGCGGCGCACGGGCGACCGCTTCCGGGCCCGGCGGGCGGCTGCGATGGGCTGCTGACGGCGACGAGCGACGGTCATGGAGTCACGCTAAGGAGTCATACCGTCGTACGGGATGAGCCCCGCCCGGCTGCACGTGTTCGTATCATCCGTTCGCGGTAACGTGTCCGGCTGTGAACGCTGCGACCCCCCACGTGCTGCCCGCCGTCTCCGTGATCATGCCGGTGCTCGACGAGGAGCGGCACCTGCGCAACTCCGTCCGCCACATCCTCGAACAGGACTACGCGGGCGAGCTCGAGGTCGTCATCGCCCTCGGCCCCTCCACCGACCGCACGGACGAGATCGCGGCGGAGCTGGTGCGGGAGGACCCCCGCGTCCACACGGTGCCCAATCCCACCGGCCGCACCCCCGCCGCCCTGAACGCCGCCATCAAGGCCTCCCGGCACCCGGTCGTGGTGCGGGTCGACGGCCACGGCATGCTCTCGCCCGACTACATCGAGACCGCGGTGCGGCTGCTGGAGGAGACCGGCGCCGCCAACGTCGGCGGCATCATGCACGCCGAGGGCGAGAACGACTGGGAGCGCGCCGTCGCTGCCGCCATGACCTCGAAGATCGGCGTCGGCAACGCGGCCTTCCACACCGGCGGCGCCGCCGCCCCCGCCGACACCGTCTACCTCGGGGTCTTCCGCCGTGAGGTGCTGGAGCAGCAGGGCGGCTACAACGAGGAGTTCATCCGCGCCCAGGACTGGGAGCTGAACTACCGCATCCGCGAGGCCGGCGGCCTGATCTGGTTCTCGCCCGAGCTGCGCGTCTCGTACCGCCCGCGGCCCAGCGTGCGCGCGCTGGCCAAGCAGTACAAGGACTACGGGCGCTGGCGCCGCGTGGTCACCCGTTACCACCAGGGCTCGGTCAACCTGCGCTACCTGGCCGCCCCGGCCGCCGTCGTGGCCATCGCGGCGGGTGTGGTGGTCGGCGCCGCGGTCACCCCGCTCGGCTTCGTCGTCCCCGGCGGCTACCTCGCGGCCATCGCGCTGGGCTCGCTCCCGGCCGGCAAGGGCCTGTCCGCCGGTGCGCGGCTGCAGATCCCGGTGGCGCTCGCCACGATGCACATGGCGTGGGGCTACGGCTTCCTGACCAGCCCGCGCTCGCTCGCCCGGCGGGTCATCGCCAGCCGCCGCCCGGCGGTGCGGGCGGCGGCCGACGCGTGATGCGGCGGGTGGACCCCTACCAGCTGTAGTAGGAGTTCACCTTCATGCACGCCGAGTCGTCGGAGGCGTTGAGCGCGCTCGCGCTGTCCAGCACTTCCTTGGTGTCGGTGCTGCTGGCCGCCGGGTAGGTCGACCCGGCGGTCCAGTCTGCGCCGATCACCAGCGTGATGCCCTCGGCGGACGAGGACTTCTTCACCGCGCCGGTGGGCAGCTTCAGCGCCTTCGCCACGGCCAGGGCGTCGGCCTGGTCGTCGTCGCTCGCGTAGGTGATCGTGCTGCCGGACTGCGACTGCGGCGTGGAGTCGGACTCGGCCTGGGTGAAGCCCAGGGTCTTCAGCTTCTCCGTGACCGTGCTCGCCCGGCCGGGGGTGGCGGGCACCGAGGTGCTGCCGGTGCCGTTCTGGACCGTCACCGCGATCTCGCCCTTGGGCGAGGCCTTCGCGGTGGCCGTGGCCGTGCCGGTCTTCTTTTTCTTCTTCGAGGCCTTGCCGTCCACGGCCTGGTCGTTGCGGAGCAGCGTGAAGAGCTTGGTCGCCGCGGAGGTCGGCACGACGTGCGCGGTCGGGTTCTGCGGGTCGGCGCCCCAGGGCATCGTCGTCATGGTGATGCGGTCGGTGGGAACGCCCTTGAGGTCGTTGCCCAGGTCGTAGAGCTTCTTGACCGTGCCGAGGCCGGTGTCGACGGTCAGCGCCTTGGTGGCGGCCTCCGCCAGGCCCGTCAGCTTGCCCGGGTCGTTGAGCTTCGCGCTGGACTTCAGCTGGCGCACCATCGCGTTCATGTACATGTGCTGCGCGTGGGTGCGGCCGATGTCGCTGCCGTCCTCGAAGCCGTGCCGGGTGCGGA
This sequence comes from Streptomyces sp. PA03-6a, assembly GCF_033792765.1. NCBI lineage: Bacteria > Bacillati > Actinomycetota > Actinomycetes > Kitasatosporales > Streptomycetaceae > Streptomyces > Streptomyces sp. PA03-6a. Next base: position 8,776 of record NZ_JARAVK010000181.1, read on the forward strand.
GCCACTGCAGGGCCTGCTTGCCCTTGATGATGTGGTCGCCCTTGGTGAGCTTGAGCCCGGACTTGCGGTCCCAGACGTTCCCCTTGACGCAGACCGGGACGCCGCCGACCGCGTCGGCCATGGACACCACGCCGGCGAAGTCGATCATCATGAAGTGGTCGATGGATATGTCGGTGAGCTTCTCCCAGGTGGCCACGGTGCAGCCGGGGCCGCCGTGCTGGAGGCTCGTGTTGATCGTCTCCGAGGTGGTCTCGGGGTAGACCTGCCCGTCGTCCGGGTCGGTGCACTTGGGGATGGTGACCCGGGTGTCGCGCGGGATGCTGACCACGGTCATGTTGCTGCGGTCCGCGGAGACGTGCAGCAGCATCTGGACGTCGGCCAGCGGCTTGCGGTCGGCGTCGGCCTTGGCGCCGCCGAGCTTCTGGTTCGCCTTGGACGCACGGCTGTCGGAGCCCAGCAGCAGGATGTTCAGCGGGGTCTGGCCGGCGGCGTTGGCCTTGCTCTTGGCGGCCTGGCTGTCGCCGAGGTTCAGCGCGTCCTTCTTGATGTTCGCGTTGAGGTGCTGGTAGTACGCGTAGGCGGCGCCGGCCGAGCCGAGTATCGCCACCGACGTGACGATCGCCACCCAGCGCAGGGCGCGCCTCTTGCCCTTCTTGCGGCGGCGGTTGCCGCGGCGGCCGCCGCCGTCGTGGTCGTCGTCCGCCCCGTCGCCCTGCGTCGCGGTCAGGGTGCCGGTGGACGCCCCGTCGCCCCCGTCGTCCTCGTAGGCGTCGTAGTCGGCCCGGTGGCCGTCGTCGCCGTAGCCCCCGGTGTCGTAGCCCGTGGCGTCGTAGTCCGCCGGCTGGTAGGGCGCGTACGGCTCCTGGGGCGGGTACCCGCCGCGCTGCGGCTCCTCCGGGCGGTAGCCGCCGCGCTGGGGCTGCTGCGGGACCGTCGGGTGCGGGGTGGGCTGCTGCGGGATGTACGGCTGCCCGTGACCGTTTCCGTACGGAGAGTCGTCCCATCCGGGTTCGTGAGGATCGTAGGGGGCGTTCCGCCCTCCGGGGATGCTGCCGTGGCGCATGTGTGCCCTCCCATGACGCGCTGGTCACTACGGTCACCGGTTGCGCCGCAGCGCGCGGATCGTGGGTGATTCTCAGCTGTGCGACTGTCAAGGTCCTGTGGAACCGGAACAGCCCTGCTCGCGGATGGTTGGAGGTCACGATACATAAACCGCGACGGGGTCAAGGCATTCGCTTCTTATCGCCTGTGTAAAACGATCGTGCGCATTACCCCAAACCGGGATCCCAGCGATATGGCCTGTACACGTCCATGCAGGCTGAATCATTCGCTCCGTTCAGGGCCCCGGCGCTCGTGGGCAGCGATCCGTCGTCGTCGGAGGCACCCTGGAAGACCGTCCCCTCCTGCCAGTCCGCGCCCACGACGAGTGTGACGGAGGCGACATGTGAGGATTCCTTCACAACACCGGCGGGGAGCTTGAACACCTTCGCCACGGCGAGCGCGTCCGAGCGGCCCTGCGCGCCCTCGGCGGCCGGGTACTCGATCACGGTGGCCGCCGACGGCTGCGGTGCGGTGGCCGCAGCCGCCTTCCCGAACCCGCCTTGGGCCAGCGCCGTGGCCAGGGCGCGCGCCCTGCCGTTCACGGGAGTGCCCGTGGCGTCGCCCGCGGTGCCGTTGACGACCGAGACCGGGATGTCCGCGGCGGGCCGCGCCGCCGGCCCGGTGGGCTCCTTCTTCGCCTTCTTCTTCCCCTTGTCGTCGAAGGGGAGGTCGTGGACGAGCCGCGACCACACCTTGGGGGCGGCCACCGGGTCCGGCATGTAGTGCTGGTCGTTCTCGGTGTCCGTGACCGGCGGCATGGTCAGCATCGTGATCCGGTTCGACGGGACGCTCTTGAGCTGCATGCCGAGGTCGAAGAGCTTCTTCGGGGTGCCGATCTCCTCCGACACCTGCAGCGCGTTGGTGGCGGCCTCGGCGAGGCCGCGCAGCCGCCCGCCGTCGGTGAAGACGTTCTGCGAGCGCAGCTCCCGCACCATCGAGTTCATGTACATGTGCTGCGCCTTGGCGCGCCCGAGGTCGCTCTCGAAGGCGTGCCGGGTGCGCAGCCACTGCAGGGCCTTCTTGCCGGTGATCTTCTGCGTGCCCGCCTTCAGCTTCAGCCCGGAGCCGCCCGGCTGCTGCGGGGTCGGGTGGTCCCACACCGGCTGCTTCACGCAGACCTCGACGCCGCCGACCGCGTCGGCCATCTTCACCACGCCCGCGAAGTCGATCATCATCCAGTGGTCGATGTAGACCTTGGTGAGGTTCTGCACGGTGGCGAGCGTGCAGCCGGGGCCGCCGCGCGCCAGGCTCTCGTTGATGATCGCGTGCGTGGTGGCGGCGAACTTCTTGCCCGTCTTCGGGTCGGTGCACTTCGGGATCGGCACCCGGGTGTCGCGCGGGATGCTCACCACGGACATGTTGCTGCGGTCGGCGGAGACGTGCAGCAGCATGATCACGTCCGCGCGGGGCGGTTCGTCCTTGGTGTACCTGGCGCCGCCGAGCTTGAGGTTCTCCGCGGAGTTACGGCCGTCGGCGCCCAGCAGCAGGATGTTCAGCGCGTTCGTCGGCGCCTTGGCCACGTCGCTGTCGCCGCTGTTGCGCTTCCCCTTGCGGAGGTTGTGGCTGAGGTGCTCGTAGTACGCGTAACCGGCCCCCGCCGTCCCGAGTATGAGCACCGCGAGGGTGACCGCGATCCACCGGACGACCCGGCGTCTGCGGCGCTGCGGCGGCCGTGCCCCCGGCTCTCCGCCCGGCTGTCCGCCGCCGCGCCCCGGGTCCGTGTGCGGGGCCCGCGCCGCGTCCGTGCCCCGCTGCGGCGCCCCGTCCCGCGGGTGGTCGTCGTAGAGGCTGTCGTCCCAGCCGAGATCGCGCACACGACTGTCCGTCATCGTCCGGTTCCCACCCCTGATACCCCTGTCGACCCTGGTGCCCTTGCCGGGCGGCTACTTGGCGCACACGCTCTTGTCGTCCGCCTCGACCTTCTGGATGCCCTCGGGCGCCTTCGTCGGCGGGGCGATCGGCGTGCCCGCCTGCGTGAAGTCCTTGCCGAGGGTGAGCGTCATGTTGGCGCGCGGGGCGGCGTCCTCGGTGCCCTGCTTGAGCGCGGAGGCCGGCAGCCCCATCATGTCGGCCAGCCGGCGTGCCTGGTCGGCCTGGTTGGGGGCGTACTCCAGCGTGGTCTTCTGCAGTTCGGTGGGCGCGTTGCCGCCGTTGGTGGAGCGGGTGACGCCCTCGTCGTTCTGCAGCCAGTTGACGGTGTCCTGGGCGGCGCCGAAGACCCCGCTGCCGTTCAGCACCTCGACCCGCACGTTGATCGCGTCGGCCTTGGGGCCCTTGAGCTTGGCCGCATCGGAGGCCTTCTGCTTCTTCTTCACCTCGGTGAGCGAGACGTCGTTGCGCACCATGGTGAACAGCTGCGGCGCCTTGGTCTCGTCCAGCACCACCGTGGCGTGCACCTTCTCGGCCGGGTTGTCTATCACCGGCACGGTCGCGAAGGTGATGTTCTTGGTGTCGACCCGGCTCAGGTCCTTGGCGAGTTGGCTGAGCTTGGGCACGCTGCCGATGCCGGTGTCGACGGTGAGCGCCTTCGTCGCCGTGTTCGCCAGCTTGAGCAGCTTCGTCGGACTGGTCAGCGTGTCGCCCGACTTCATCGTGCGCATCATCGAGCTGAGGAACTGCTGCTGCAGCTGGATGCGGCTGAGGTCGCCGCCGAAGCCGACGCTGTGCCGGGTGCGGACGAAGGCCAGCGCCTGCTCGCCCGCGACGATGTGCCGGCCCTTGTCCAGCTTCAGGTGCGAGTCCGGGTCGTCAATGTCCTTGGCCAGGCACACCTCGACGCCCCCGACCGCCGTCGACAGGTCCTTCACCGCGTCGAAGTTGGCCATCATGAAGTGGTCCGGGGTGATGCCCGTCAACGCCTTGACGGTGCGCATCGTGCAGCCCGGGTCGCGGCCGTACTGGCCCAGGCTGGTGTTGAAGCGGACGTCGCTCTCACCCGGGATGATCTTCGTGGAGCCGTCGGACTGCTTCGTCGGGCAGTCCGGGATGTCGGTGATGATGTCCCGGGGGATGCTCAGCGCCGTCGCGTTGGAGCGGTCCTTGGAGACGTGGAAGAGGATCGTGGTGTCGGCGTGGCCGACGTTGGCCGCGTCGCCGTACTTGCCCTTCAGGCCCTGCCGGCTGTCGGTGCCGATGACCAGGATGTTGACCGGTCCGGTGGACGTGGCGTTCTTGGAGCCGATGCCCGGGTCGATCGTGTGGATGTTGCCGTTGAGCTGCTGGTACAGCGCGTAGACGCCCACGCACGCCGCGATGACCACGACCCCGAGCGTGCCGGCGGTCCAGATCAGGGCGCGCTTCTTGGTGGACTTCCGGGACTTGGGCCGGCGCCGGCTGGTGCGCGCGGCCGCCCGGCCGCCGCCCTCGCCCCTGGTGCCGCCTGCCCGGCTGCCGCCCGCCGCCCTGCCGGTGCCCGCCGCGCGGCCGCCCTCGGGGGAGCGGCCGCCCGTCGTGGCGCGGCCCTCGCCCTCGGCGCCGGAACGGCCCTGCCGTGCGCGGCTTCCGCCCTGCGGCTGTACGCGCTGCGTCCGCCGGCCCGTCCCCTGCGCGGGGACGCCGGGCTCCGGCTGCTGCGGGGGGTCCAGCCGCAACTGGTAGCTGCCCGTCTCGGGATCGAAAACCCACTGATCCGCCGGGTCGACGTGCTGCCTACGGCCTTGCGTGTCCACGGTCGATCGAGTCCTCCGTCTCGGCCGCTGCAACAGGCCGGATCGCTCACACTAACCCCACAGTTCAGCGTGTACGCCCGTCGCTGACAAATTCCGCTCTCCTACACCTGGACAAACTGTTCAATCCCCACTGCCGCCGCACACGTCGCGGTCGGCGGTGGTGCCGCGGTACGAGGGGGAGGCGCTCGCCGACCCCGACGGTGTGGGAGATGCGGGAGAGGCGGTGGAGGTTCCGCCGGCCGTCGGGCGGGCGGAGCCGGAGCCGGTGCCCTCGTCGCCCTCGACGGTCACCTGCCCGTCCTCGCGCAGGGTCGTGAACAGTTCGTCCGCGGCGGGTTGCACCAGTTCGTCACGGTTGGGGTCCGCCGTGTACGGACGCCGCGGCACGGTCAGGAAACGCACCTGGTCCGTGGGCGTCTTGCGCAGGCTCTGCGCCAGCTCGTACAGCTCGGCCAGCGAGTCGAGGCCCTCGTCCGCGGTGAGCGAGGAGGTCGCGGCGTCCAGCAGCGGGTAGAGCTTGGCGGGGTTGAGCAACACGCCCGTGGAGTCGACCTTCTGCACCAGGGAGGCGAGGAACTGCTGCTGGCGGTCCATGCGCTGGGTGTCGCTGCCGTCGCCGATGCCCTTGCGGGCCCGGACGTAGCCGAGTGCCTGCTCGCCGTGCAGCTCCTGGCGGCCGGCCTCCAGGTCCAGGTGCGCGTCCTGGTCGTGCACGGCGTGCGGGACGCAGACCTCGACGCCGTCGACCGCGTCGACCATCTTCTTGAAGCCGTTGAAGTCCACCACGAGGTGGTGGTCGACGCGGATCCCGGTGAGCTTCTCCACCGTACGGATCGTGCAGGCGGCGCCGCCGAACTCGAACGCCCAGTTGAACTGGGCGAACTGGGGGTTGGTCATGCTGCCGTCGGACCGCCGGCAGGAGGGGATGTCGACCATGAGGTCGCGCGGCAGGCTGACCGCCGTCGCGCTCTTCCGGTCCGCGGCCAGGTGCAGCAGTATCGCCGTGTCCGACCGCTGGGTGCCGGTGTCCTGGCCGTACTTGCCGTTTCCGTCGCCACGGTTGTCCGAACCCAGGAGCAGGATGTTTTCGGCGGTGGTCGCCTCGGGCAGCACCTTGGGCCGCTCGGACTGCACCCGCATCAACTCGTGGGCGGTGTCCGTGTCCGTGTGGATGTTCCCGTCGAGCTGCTTGTACAGGTACCAGGAGATCCCGGCCCCCGCCAGCAGCACCAGGGAGACGACGACGGCGAGGACGCGCAGCCAGGTGCGGCGGCGCTTCCTCGGCGCGGTGTCGGCGGGAGGCGTGTCGGCGGGAGGGGTGTCCTCGGCTTCCGGCGAATCGGCTGGCGTGGTCACGTCCGGGCCCGTCCTTACAGGTGCTGCTGATGATCAGGTCACCTATAGAGACCGTCCAAACCCGTACTCGGTTGTGCGGAGTTGTTCAGTTCCGTCCGAGGTCTTCAGGAACGGTGGGCCGGTGCGCGGTCAGGCCGTGTGGGTCACCCGCTCGCTCTCCCGGCGTTTGTCCAGGTCGGCGGGGGGAAGCCGGTCCAGGTTGCGGCAGAGCACCACGGAGGCGTCCGCCGCCAGCGGTGCCAGCAGCCCGGCGGCCAGACCGTCCCAGTCGTCGTACGGCCGGCCCGAGAGCAGCCGCGCCCCGGCCGTCAGTCCCAGGGCCGCGGCGGACGCGCGGGCCCATTCGACCACCTGCGCGCCGGTGAGCTCCTCCCCGCCCGGCAGCTGCAGCGCGGGCGCGTCCGCGCCCACCGGCGCGTACGGGACGAAGCGGTCGCCCTGGGAGGGGACCTCGACCGCGTAGTCGAGGAAGCCCTCCGGCGGCTGCGGGAAGCGGCCGCCCAGCGGGCGCAGCGCCAGCGCGACCCGCTCGCCGGAACAGGCGCGGGCCTCCTCCAGGGTGTCCGGGCCGGAGACCACGAGGTCGGCCTCGCCCGGGTCGCCGCCCGGCACCACGACCACGCCGGTGGAGAAGCAGGCGAGCACCCATACCGCGGTCTGCCAGTGCGCCGGCAGCAGCAGTGCCGCACGGTCACCCGGCTGGGCGCCCAGTTCGTCCTGGATGAGGTTGGCGGTCTTGGCCACCCAGTTGCCGAAGGTGGCCACCGACAGTTCGACGCGTTCGCCGGTGGCGTCGTCGTAGAAGGTGACCAGGGGCCGGGCGGGGTCCGCCGCGAGCGCGGAACGCAGCAGGTCGGCGGGTGTACGGGCAGTCGATGTCACGCGGCCCAGACTACGTCAGGCGGGGGCGTCCCGGGTGCCTCTGATGGGCCGGCAGAACAGGACGGCCCGTCAGATCCCGGCTGCGCGTTCTGGGGCCTTATGTAACTGTTCTTCCCATGCGTGCACTTCTTGCGACGTCGATCTCCGCGGCGTGCATGGCTGCCCTCGCCCTGCCGCTCGCCTTCCCCTCCGGTGCCACCGCCACCATCCACGCGCCGGTGCGGGCGGCCGCCCCCGGCACGCCCCCCGGCGACACCCACACCCTGCCGCTGGCCCCGCTCGCCACCTCCGGCCGTGCCATCGGCACCCCGCTCGCCCAAGGGCTGCCCGCCCGTGCCGTGCGGCCGTTCTCCCTGATCGGCATCACCTGGGACGACGTCGGCACCGACCTACGGGGCACCGTCCAGGTCCGGACCCGCGCCACCGGCACCGGCATCTGGTCCGGCTGGCGCACCGTCGAGGCGCACAACGACGACGCCCCCGACGCCGGCTCGCCCGAAGGCTCGGCCTCCGCGGTGCGCGGCGCGACCGCCCCGCTGTGGGTCGGCCGTTCCGACGGGGTCGAGGTGCGGGTCGTGCCCGAGGCCCCCACCGGCAGGCGCGGAGTGCGGCCCGGCCTGCCCAGGGGACTGCGACTGGAGATGGTCGACCCCGGGGACGAACCGGGTGACGGGTCCGGCGACGGCCCCGGCGACGACCTGGGCGGCAGCTACCTCGACCCCGACGCCGCGCTGGACCCCGGGCCCGCCGGTCCGGGGGGCGGCGGTCCGGACGGCGGTGGCACCACGGGCGGCCCCTACGACGGCGGCGACCCCTTCGACGGCGTCGGCCCCAGCGATGCGGGCGACCCGCTCGAAGGCGTCGGGCCCAGCGAGGGCGGTGACCCGCTCGGCGGCCGCCACCCGCAGGACGGCACCACCACCGACACCGCCGCGGACCCGAGCGACACCTCCGGCACCCCGGTCGAGTCCCCCTTCGTCCCCGCGCTCAGCCGGTCCCAGACCGAGACCCTCACCGGGCAGCGCTTCACCGGCGCGCGCCCCCGCATCGTCACCCGGTTCGGCTGGGGCGCCGACGAGCAACTGCGCAGCGAGGAATCGGAGTTCACCGACGACGTCAGCGCGATCTTCGTCCACCACACCGCCACCGGCAACGACTACGAGTGCTCCGACTCCCCCTCGGTCATCCGCGGTATCTACCGCTACCACGTCAAGAGCAGCGGCTGGCGCGACATCGGCTACAACTTCCTCGTCGACAAGTGCGGAAACATCTACGAAGGCCGCAGCGGCGGCGTCTCCAAGGCCGTCTTCGGCGCGCACACCCTCGGTTTCAACGAGCACACCATGGGCATCGCCGTGCTCGGCGACTACTCCGAGGAGCAGCCCACCCGTGAGGCCCTGACGGCCGTCGCCCGGCTCGCCGCGTGGAAACTCGGAATTTACGGCCGTGATCCGGAGGGCATGACATACCTGGTGTCCGGAGGGAGCAACAAGTACCCGAAGGGTACGCGGGTCCGCATGAACGTCATCTCGGGCCACCGGGACGGGTTCGCCACGCAATGCCCAGGAACGGAGTTGTACGACGATCTCGGCATCATCCGCCGCACCGCGGCGGGGCTCCAGGGCCGCTGATCGCACCCTGCATAGGATTGGCCGCTCACGCGTTCGGCCCGCCAGGAAGCGGAGACAAACACAGGTGACTGAAGCGATCCTCTTGGTCGGTGGCAAGGGCACCAGACTGCGCCCCCTGACGGTGCACACGCCCAAGCCGATGGTCCCCGCGGCCGGCGTCCCGTTCCTCACGCACCAGCTGGCCCGGGCGCGCGCGGCGGGTGTCGAGCACATCGTCCTGGCGACCTCCTACCTCGCCGAGGTCTTCGAGCCGCACTTCGGCGACGGGTCCGCCCTCGGGCTGCGCCTGGAGTACGTCACCGAGGACGAGCCGCTCGGCACCGGCGGGGCCATCCGCAACGTCGCCGACCGCCTGGACTGCGCCCCCGGCGACCCGGTCCTCGTCTTCAACGGGGACATCCTCACCGGCCTCGACATCGCCGGCCTGGTCGCCACCCACCGCGACTCCGGCGCCGACGTCTCCCTCCACCTGACCCGGGTCGAGGACCCGCGTGCCTTCGGGCTCGTGCCGACCGACCCCACCGGCCGCGTCACCGCGTTCCTGGAGAAGCCGGAGACGCCCGAGGAGATCGTCACCGACCAGATCAACGCGGGCGCCTACGTCTTCGACCGCTCCGTCATCGACTCCATCCCCACCGGCCGCGCGGTCTCCGTCGAGCGCGAGACCTTCCCCGGCCTGCTGGCCGACGGCGCCCACCTGCAGGGCATGGTCGACTCCACCTACTGGCTCGACCTCGGCACCCCGCAGGCCTTCGTCCGCGGCTCCGCCGACCTCGTCCTCGGCCACGCGCCCTCCCCGGCCGTCCCCGGCCGCTGCGGGGAACGCCTCGTCCTGGAGGGCGCCCGGGTCGCCGACGACGCCAAGCTCACCGGCGGGACCGCCGTGTCCGCGGGCGCCGTCATCGGCTCCGGAGCGGTCGTCGAGGGCAGCCTGGTCCTGGCGGGCGCCGTCGTCCACCCCGGCGCGACCGTCGTCGACTCCCTCATCGGCGCGGGGGCGGTCATCGGCGAGCGCACCGTCGTCCACGGCTCCGTCATCGGCGACCTCGCGCACGTGGGCGCCGACAACGAACTGCGGCACGGGGTGCGCATCTGGTGCGGCGCGGTCATCCCGGACGGCGCGGTCCGCTTCTCCTCCGACCAGTAGGCGACCGGCCGTCGGCCGCCGGCCGCCGGCCGTCGGCCGCCGGCCGCCGGCCGCCGGCCGCCCAGGACCCCGGCCGGCGGGCGTCCCCGCCCACCGGCCGGAAACCCGGAAGCCGGACGGCCCACGCCGTACCCTCGGAGGGTGCACCCCGAGCAGAGCCGACTCCTCCGCGCCGCGACCGGCCGCGTCCCCGGCCCCCGCACACCCGGCCGCACCCGCCGCTGGACCCCCCGCGGCCGGGTGTGCGGGGGC
>NZ_JARAVK010000182.1:0-18791 GCF_033792765.1 Streptomyces sp. PA03-6a
CCCCCCACCCGTCCCGTTCGGCACCACCCACGGCACCACCCACGGCCCCGTCCACCTCTCAGCCCGGCACCAGGACCGCCGCACCGCTGATGCGGTCGGCGGCCAGGTCGGACAGCGCCCGGTCCGCGTGGTCCAGGGGATAGGGGGTGGCGGTTACCCGGATCCCGATCCTGGCGGCCAGGGCCAGGAACTCCTGTCCGTCCTGTCGTGTGTTGGAGGTGACGCTGCGCAGACTGCGTTCCTGGAACAGATGGCGCTGGTAGTTCAGTGCCGGGATGTCGCTGAGGTGGATGCCCGCGATCGCCAGCGTGCCGCCCCGGTCCAGGGCCTCCAGGGCGGGCTGCACCAGGTCGCCGACCGGGGCGAAGAGGATGGCCGCGTCCAACGGCTCCGGTGGCCGGTCCGCCGCCGCGCCCGCGGAGGCGGCACCGAGCTCCAGCGCGAGCTCCCGCGCCGGCTCCGACCGGGTCAGCACGTGCACGGTCGCCCCCTCGGCCAGCGCGACCTGGGCGGCGATGTGCGCGGACGCGCCGAAGCCGTAGATGCCCAGCCGCCCGCCGGCCGGCAGGTCGCTGCGGCGCAGGGCGCGGTAGCCGATGATGCCCGCGCACAGCAGGGGCGCCAGGTGCACGGCGTCGCGGCCGTCGGCGTCCTCGGGCAGTGCGTAGGCGTAGTCCTCGGGCACGGTGGTGAAGTCGGCGAAGCCGCCGTCGGCGTCCCAGCCGGTGTAGAGCGAGTACGGGCACAGGTTCTCGCGGCCGGTCAGGCAGTAGGCGCAGTTCCCGCACGTGCCGCGGAGCCAGGCGACGCCCACCCGGTCGCCCTCGGCGAAGCGGCAGGCCTGCTCGCCGGTGCCGATGACCCGCCCCACCACCTCGTGTCCGGGGACGGTCTCCCGGCGGTGCGGCGGCAGGTCCCCCTCCGCCAGGTGCAGGTCGGTGCGGCACACGCCGCACGCCTCCACGCGCAGCAGCAGTTCACGCGGTCCGGGCACCGGCTTGGGGCGTCCGACGCGCACCAGTGGCTCCGTGACCATGGGTCCGGGCCGGTCGACGACCCAACCACTCAGCATGTCTCCAGTCTGCGACCGGAGGCCTCGGCGCTGCAGCACGAAACCGGTCGTGTGGGCACGCCGAAGGCCCCCGTCGCCCGCGACGGGGGCCTTCACCAGGCGAGGGTGCCGTGGACTCCGCTCAGGCGGCCGAGGTGCTCGCCGAGCTGGAGGAGCCGCTGGAGGAGCCGGTTGAGCCGGCCGAGCCGCTGCTCTTGGAGTCCGAAGAGGACTTCGACTCCGAGCCGCTGCTCTTGGCGGCCGGCGTGCTGCTGGACGACGAGCCGCGACTGTCGGTCCGGTAGAAGCCGGATCCCTTGAAGACGACGCCGACCGCGGAGAAGACCTTGCGCAGCCGGCCGTTGCAAGCCGGGCACTCGGTCAGCGGGTCGTCGGTGAACTTCTGCACCGCCTCGAGGCCCTCGCCGCAGGCGGTGCACTGGTACTGGTACGTCGGCACTTGCTCCTCCTGGCACTCTGACTCATTGAGTGCTAACGACGGTCAATAGTGCAGCATTCCGAGGCCTCAGTCCACCGTGACCGGCTCTCGGTGACCGATGCCACTGCCGTGGCCGGTTCCGGCGCCGCGCGCCGCGACCACTTCGGGCTGCCTCGGCGCGAGCCGATCACGCAGCACGAGCAGCGTGACGAGTGCCAGGCCGGTGCCCACCAGCGGCACGGTGAACCCGGCGCTCGCCCCGAGCCCGTCGGCCAGCCGCCCGGCGGCGGTGGCGGCCGCCGCCTGGCCCAGCGCCACCGCGCCGGTCAGCCAGGTGAAGGCCTCGGTACGGATCCCCGCCGGCACGAGTGCGTCGACCAGGGTGTAGCCGGTGATCAGGGCCGGGGCGATGGTGAGTCCGACCAGCAGCCCGAGCCCGCCCAGCAGCGGCACGGCGTGCGCCGCCCACAGCATCGAGGTGGCCAGGGTCAGCGCCGTGTAGCCGACCACCATGCGCCGCTTGGGTCCGGACTTCCAGGCGACGGCGCCGCACGCGATGCCAGCGAGCATGTTGCCGGCCGCGAACGTCCCGTAGAGCAGGCCGTTGATGCCGGGCCGCCCGATCTCCTGCGTGAAGGCCGTCATGGAGACCTGCATGCCGCCGAAGACGGCGCCGATCCCGAGGAAGGCCACGGCCAGCACCCGCACACCGGGCACGGTCAGTGCCGAGGCCTCCCGCTTCCGGGCCCCGGGGACGGACCGGGACGGTGCGGGCGCGGTCCGCCGCTGCGCGGCGAAGAGCAGTCCGCCGGCCAGCGTCAGCACGGCCTCGGACAGCAGCCCGGCCGCCGGGTGCACCCCGGTGGCCAGCGCCGTGGCCAGCACCGGCCCGATGACGAAGGTGAACTCGTCCGTGACCGACTCGAAGGCCGCCGCCGTCTGCAGCAGAGGCGACCCGGCCGGCAGCGTGGCCGCCCAGCGGGCCCGCACCATGGGCCCGACCTGCGGCACCGAGGCGCCGGTGGGCACCGCCACCGCCAGCAGCGCCCACAGCGGCGCGTGCGCCAGCGCCAGCACGGCGAGCAGCGTCCCGGACGCCGCGTGGACGAGCACCCCGGGCAGCAGCACGGCGCCCTGGCCGAAGCGGTCGGAGAACTTGCCGCTCAGCGGGGCGAACAGTGCCATGGCGACGCCGGTGACGGCCGAGACGGCACCGGCGGTGCCGTAGGAGCCGGTGGTGTGCTGCACCAGCAGCACGATGCCGATGGTGAGCATCGCGAAGGGCTGGCGCGCGGCGAACCCGGGCAGCAGGAAGGCCCACGCACCCGGCGTGCGCAGCAGCTGCCCGTATCCCGGGCGCGCCGCGGTACGGGAAGGACGGGGGGAACCCGACGGATGGGAGGAACCCGAAGGACGGGAGGAACCCGAAGGACGGGAGGATCGGGACGAACGGGACGTACGCGTGACCGTGGATGCCACGGCCGGGCCTTTCCGCCGCCTGGTAGCGCACCCTGGACGCCTTGGTCGCGTTCCTGTGCGCCGAGAGCTGTCCTCTCGCGCATGACCGAGGTAGATACCGGGTCTCTCCGGCCGCCGGGCGGTCGCGCCAGCTCTGCGTCAGGCAGAGTTGGTGGTGACTGTCGTCAGCCATGTTAACGGCCGGCCCCACCGCCCGATTCCAGCCATCCGGCCAGCTTGCCGCCGCGTCCCACCGCCCGCAGCCGGGCTTCCGCCTTGTCCCGCACCGGGTCGGTAGCGACGACGAGAAGTTCGTCACCGTGCCGCAGCACCGTCGTCGGCAGCGGGACGAAGCTCCTGTCCTCGCGGACGACCAGGGTGACCGCCGCGCCCGGGGGCAGGCGCAGTTCGCCGACCTCCACGCCGTGCATGCGCGAGTGCTCCGGGATCCGTACCGACAGCAGGTGTCCGCGCAGCCGCTCCAGGGGCGCCGACTCGATCCCCAGGTCCTCCGCGGCCCCCGGGTCCCCGAGCCGGAGCCGGCGGGCGACCCACGGCAGGGTCGGACCCTGCACGAGGGTGTAGACGATCACCAGGACGAAGACGATGTTGAAGATGCGCTCGCTCTGCCGGACGCCCGCCACCATCGGGATCGTCGCCAGGACGATGGGCACCGCCCCGCGCAGCCCGGCCCAGGACAGCAGCACCTGGTCGCGGAAGGGCGTGCGGAACGGCAGCAGGCTTGCCGTCACCGACACCGGCCGCGCCACCACCGTCAGGACCAGGCCGACCACCAGCGCCGGCACGATGTCGTCGCCGAGTTCGTGCGGGGTCACCAGCAGGCCCAGCAGCACGAACAGGCCGATCTGCGCCAGCCAGGCCAGCCCCTCCGCGAAGCCCCGGGTGGCCGGGCGGTGCGGGAGCTTGGCGTTGCCCAGCACGACGGAGGCGACGTACACGGCGAGGAAGCCCGAGCCGTGCGCGAGCGCCCCGCCCGCGTAGGCGAGGACGGCGATCGCCAGGACTGCGATCGGGTAGAGGCCGGAGGCGGGCAGCGCGACGTGGCGCATCGCGAACGCGCCGAGCATGCCGACGGCCAGGCCGACCGCGGCGCCGATCGCCAGTTCCAGGGCGATCTCGCCCAGCAGCAGCCCCCAGTTGTGCACCGGCCAGTGCTCGGAGAAGGCGACCACCAAGATGACCACCGGGGCGTCGTTGAAGCCGGACTCCGCCTCGAGCACACCGGTCACCCGGCTCGGCAGCGGCACCCTGCGCAGCACCGAGAAGACGGCCGCCGCGTCGGTGGACGAGACGACCGCGCCGATCAGGAGCGCATGCCGCCAGTCCAATCCGACGAGGTAGTGCCCCGCCGAGGCCGTGATGCCGACGCTGACCGCGATGCCGAAGGTCGCCAGGACCGCCGCCGCCGGGACCGCCGGTTTGATCTCCCGCCACTGGGTGCCGAGGCCACCCTCGGCCAGAATCACCACAAGTGCGGCATATCCCAACACTTGTGTCAATTCGGCGTTGTCGAAGGCGACTCCCAGTCCGTCCTGTCCTATTGCGACCCCAATGCCCAGATAGAGGAGCAGGCTGGGCAGGCCGCTGCGCGAGGAGAGGCGCACGGCAACCACCGCTATGAGCAGCACGAGGGCGCACACCAGCAGGAGTTCATTGAGGCGGTCGACAGTCAGGAGCCGGTCCTTCCAACGAAGTTCATTGCCTTACCTAATATTTTACCTGTGCTTGGCGTTGTGGCGATCTCCGTCCACAGGTAAGGACACCGCCTGGGGACCTACGGGCCGGTACGCCTAAGGTGGCCCCTAGCAATCGGTCCACCCTGCCGTTCGAAGGACATCGATGCCCGCCAAGAAGAAGTCCCGCCGCACGCGCCTCATCGTGATCGGGGTCGTGCTCGTGCTCGTGGCGGGCATCGTCTACGGGTCGTACTGGAGTGTCGCGACCGTCCGCGCCTCCCTCCCGCAGACCACCGGAACCCTGCAGCTCAAGGGCCTGACCGGCGCCGTCCAAGTGAAGCGGGACGGCAACGGCATCCCGCAGATCTACGCCGACACCGCCGAGGACCTGTTCCGCGCCCAGGGCTACGTCCAGGCCCAGGACCGCTTCTACGAGATGGACGTGCGCCGGCACCTGACCGCCGGCCGGCTGTCGGAGATGTTCGGCAGCGGCCAGGTCGAGACCGACGCCTTCCTGCGCACGCTCGGCTGGCGCCGGGTCGCGCAGCGGGAGTACGACAAGAAGCTGTCGGCCACCACGAAGACATACCTCCAGGCCTACTCCGACGGGGTCAACGCCTACTTGGACGGCCACTCCGGCGCCGACCTGTCGGTCGAGTACGCGGCGCTGAAGTTCAGCAACGACTACGTGCCGCAGAAGTGGACCCCGGTCGACTCGGTCGCCTGGCTCAAGGCGATGGCCTGGGACCTGCGCGGCAACATGCAGGACGAGATCGACCGCTCGCTGCTGTCGAGCCGGCTGAGCCGCAAGCAGATCGAACAGCTCTACCCCGACTACCCGTACGACCGGAACCACCCGATCGTCGAGGGCGGGAAGGTCAACGACCTCACGGACGAGTACGAACCGCCGGGAACCACCTCGGAATCGGGCACGAACTCGGGAACCGGTACGGAAACCGGCACGGGCACGGGTTCCGGCGACGGCACGGGCGATGGCACGGGGACCGGTACCGGTACCGGCACCGACGCCGCCTCCACCTCCGACGCGACGCAGAACGTCCAGTCCCAGCTGGCCTCGCTCTCCGACACCCTCGACCAGATCCCCGCGCTGCTGGGCCCCAACGGCAACGGCATCGGCTCCAACTCCTGGGTGGTCTCCGGCGAGCACACCACCACCGGCAAACCGCTGCTGGCCAACGATCCGCACCTGGCCCCGCAGATGCCCTCGCTCTGGTACCAGATGGGCCTGCACTGCAACACCGTCGGCGAGGCCTGCCCCTTCGACGTGGCCGGCTACACGTTCTCCGGCATGCCCGGTGTGATCATCGGCCACAACCAGTCGATCGCCTGGGGCATGACCAACCTCGGTGCCGACGTGACCGACCTCTACCTGGAGAAGGTCACCGCCGACACGTACCTCTACGACGGCAAGCAGCAGTCCTTCAAGACCCGCAAGGAGACCATCAAGGTCGCCGGCGGTGACGACCGCACGATCACGGTGCGCAGCACCAGGAACGGTCCGGTGATCTCCGACCGCAGCGCCGAGCTGCGCACCGTCGGCAACCGCGCCCCGGTGCCGAATTCCGCGCCCGACCGCGGCGAGGGCTACGCGGTCTCCCTGCGCTGGACGGCGCTGGACCCGTCCAACACCATGGACGCGGTCTTCAAGCTCGACACGGCGACCGACTGGGAACAGTTCCGGGCCGCCGCCCGCGACTTCGCCGTCCCGTCCCAGAACCTGATCTACGCGGACAACGAGGGCGCCAAGGGCCACATCGGCTACCAGGCCCCCGGCCGGATCCCGGTCCGCGCCAGCGGCTACGACGGCACCTACCCGGCCCCCGGCTGGGACCCGCGGTACCAGTGGAAGAAGTGGATCCCCTTCTCCGCGATGCCGTACGAGCACGACCCAAAGCGCGGCTACATCGTCACCGCCAACCAGGCCGTGGTCGACCAGGACGAGTACCCCTACCTGCTCACCAAGGACTGGGGCTACGGCACCCGCAGCCAGCGGATCAACGACCTGGTCCAGTCCAAGATCAAGGACGGCGGCCTGGTCTCCATGGACGACATGCAGGAGATGCAGGGCGACAACAGCAGCGAGATCGCCAAGCTCCTGGTGCCGTACCTGCTGAAGATCGACATCAAGGACGACAAGGACGACTACGTCCGCAACGCCCAGAAGCTGCTGGAGGGCTGGGACTACAACCAGGACTCCGACTCCGCCCCCGCGGCCTACTTCAACGCCGTCTGGCGCAACGTCCTCAAGCTGGCCTTCGGCAACAAGCTGCCCAAGGAGCTGCGCCCCGAGGGCCAGTGCCTGACCGTCCCGGCCGCCGACCGGTCCGGCCCGGTCGACGACCTCGACGGCGCGTCCAAGCTGGTGCGCGAGTGCGGCCGGCGCGCCGCGGACCAGGCGCAGCCGGACGGCGGCGACCGCTGGTTCGAGGTCGTGCGCTCGATCCTGGACGACGAGGACAACCCGTGGTGGACGACCTCCCCCACGGCCTTCTACGACAAGGACAGCGGCCGGACCCGCACCACCCGCGACGAGCTGCTCGCCCAGGCCATGAAGGACGCCCGCTACGAGCTGACCGCGAAGCTCGGCAAGAACATCGACACCTGGAGCTGGGGCCGCCTCCACACGCTGGACCTGCGCAACCAGACCCTGGGCACCGGCGGCCCCGCGGTCGTCCGGTGGCTGCTCAACCGCGGCCCGTGGCAGCTCGGCGGCGGTGAGGCCGCGGTCAACGCGACCGGCTGGAACGCGGCCGGCGGCTACGAGGTCGTCTGGGTGCCGTCGATGCGGATGGTGGTCTCGCTCGACGACTTCGACAAGTCCCGGTGGATCAACCTGACCGGAGCCTCGGGCCACGCCTACAGCTCGCACTACACCGACCAGACCACCAAGTGGGCCAAGGGCGAGCTGCTGCCGTGGGTCTTCACCAAGCAGCCGGTCGACGGGGCCACGGAGGACACGCTGACGCTGAACCCGTAGCCCGCACGGGCGGCGTGCGACGACAAGCACGGGAGGGGGGCGGGCCGTCTCGGGCCCGCCCCCCTCAGCCGTTCCCGAAGCGCCGTACGCCCTCCGGGGTGACCACCGCGTCGACCGGCCGGTCGTGCGGCTCGTCGGGCACCCGGTCCAGCACCTCGTGCGCGTACAGCAGCACCACCAGGGCGGGCGTCACCCCCGCCGCGTCCAGCCGGGCGAGGACCCGGTCGTACGAGCCCCCGCCGCGGCCCAGCCGCAGCCCCCGGCCGTCGACGGCCAGTCCCGGGAGCAGGACCGCGTCCGCCCCGGTCACCGCGGCCGGGCCGAGCCGGGGGCCGGTGGGCTCGTACAGTCCGCGGGCGGTCCGCACCAGGCCGCCGGAGCCCTCGTACGGGGCCCAGTCCAGGTCGTTGTCCGGCAGCAGGACCGGCAGCAGCACCCGCTCCCCGCGCTCGCGCAGCACGTCGAGCAGTGTGCGGGTGCCGGGCTCGCCGCCCATCGACACATAGGCCGCCACCGTCCGGACGCCGGACAATTCCGGCAGATCCAGGGCGTGTTGCGCGATCGACCGCTCGGCCACCGTGCGGTCATGAGCCGTCAACCCGCGCCTCACCTGGAGGAGGTGCTCCCGCAACTCCCTCTTGTTAACGTTTTTGTCACTCATTTGACGCGCAACCGCCGCCTATCCCCATCAAGCAACCGCAACTTCATCTTCACCTCATATACAGCGGTTATCGTTGTCCCATGACGCACGCACGTACCCGGATCAGCAAGGCTGTGATCCCTGCCGCCGGCCTCGGCACCCGGTTCCTGCCCGCCACGAAGGCGACTCCCAAGGAAATGCTGCCGGTGGTCGACAAGCCCGCCATCCAGTACGTCGTGGAGGAGGCCGTCGCCGCGAACCTCTCCGACGTCCTCATGATCACAGGCCGGAACAAGCGTCCGCTCGAGGACCACTTCGACCGCAACTACGAGCTCGAGTCGGCGCTGACCGCCAAGGGCGACGAGGCCCGCCTGGCGAGGGTCCAGGAGTCCAGCGACCTCGCCACCATGCACTACGTCCGCCAGGGCGACCCGCGCGGCCTCGGCCACGCCGTGCTCTGCGCCGAGCCGCACGTCGGCGACCAGCCCTTCGCGGTGCTGCTCGGCGACGACCTGATCGACCCCCGGGACCCGCTGCTCGGCCGCATGATCGAGGTGCAGGAGCAGTACGGCGGCAGCGTCGTCGCGCTGATGGAGGTCGACCCGAGCCAGATCCACCTCTACGGCTCCGCCGCCGTGGTCCCCACCGCCGCCGACGACGTGGTCCGCGTGACCGACCTTGTCGAGAAGCCCGCGGCGGGCGAGGCCCCCTCCGCCTACGCCGTCATCGGGCGCTACGTGCTGGACCCGGCGGTCTTCGCGGTGCTCGGCAAGACCCAGCCGGGCCGCGGCGGTGAGATCCAGCTGACCGACGCGCTGCGCGAACTGGCCCAGCAGGACGGCCCGGACGGCCCCGTGCACGGTGTCATCTTCACCGGCCGGCGCTACGACACCGGAGACCGTGGCGACTACCTGCGTGCGATTGTCCGACTGGCATGCGAACGTGATGACCTGGGCCCGGACTTCCGGTCCTGGCTGCGCACGTATGTCAGCGAGGAGATGCAAGCTTGAGCAGTGGCACGGCCGACCGCGTCTGGTCCGTCTCGGAGCACCTCGACAACATCCTGCGGCAGCTGAAGCCGCTGGAACCCATCGAGCTGCAACTCCTCGACGCGCAGGGGTGCGTCCTCGTCGAGGACGTGATGGTGCCGGTCGCGTTGCCGCCCTTCGCGAACAGCTCGATGGACGGCTACGCGGTCCGCACCACCGACACCCAGGGCGCCGACGCATCACATCCGGCCGTGCTCACCGTCATCGGTGACGTGGCGGCCGGCAGCGGCGAACTGCCCACCGTGGGGCCCGGGCAGACCGCCCGGATCATGACCGGCGCCCCGCTGCCCCCCGGTGCCGAGGCCGTCGTCCCCGTCGAGTGGACCGACGGCGGCACCGGCGGTGCTCCGGTACTCGGCATGCCGGCCGCGAGCCGGAGCCCCGACGCCGTGGGCGGCGAGGTCAGGGTCTACCGGCCCGTGGGGCCGGGCGACCACGTCCGCGCCCGGGGCAGCGACGTCGCCGCGGGTGAGCTGGCGCTCAGCGCCGGCACGGTGCTGGGCCCGCCGCAGATCGCCCTGCTCGCCGCCGTCGGGCGGGCCGCCGTACGGGTGCGGCCCCGGCCGCGGGTGGTCGTGGTCTCCACCGGCAGCGAGCTGGTCCCGCCGGGCGAGGAGCTGGGCCCGGGCCGTATCCACGACTCCAACAGCTACATGCTCACGGCCGCCGCCCGCGAGGCCGGCGCCCAGTCCTACCGGGTGGGCGCGGTCGCGGACGACGCCGAGACCTTCCGGGCCACCGTCGAGGACCAGCTGATCCGGGCGGACCTCGTGGTCACCAGCGGAGGCGTCAGCGTCGGCGCGTACGACGTGGTGAAGGAGGCCCTCGGCGAGGAGATCGAGTTCCGCAAGCTGGCGATGCAGCCCGGCAAGCCGCAGGGCTTCGGCTTCATCGACGTCGGCGCGCGCAGCGAGGCGGAGGGCGGTGGTGAGGACGTGGACGCCGCGCCGCCGGAGCCCGAGCGCACCCCGCTGCTCGCCCTGCCCGGCAACCCGGTCAGCGCCTACGTCTCCTTCGAGCTGTTCGTCCGGCCCGCGATCCGCACCCTCATGGGCGTGGAGCCGGTCTTCCGGACGACCGTGCAGGCCGTCTGCGAGGGCGGACTGACCTCCTCGCCCAAGGGCAGGCGGCAGTTCCTGCGCGGCCGCTACCACCCCTCCACCGGCCGAGTCACCCCCGTGGGCGGCGCCGGATCGCACCTGGTCAAGGCGCTCGCCCACGCGAATGCGCTGATCGTGGTGCCCGAGGACACGACGGAGGTCGCGGCGGGCTCGGAGGTCGAGGTCGTGCTGCTCGACTGAGCGGGTACCGTTACTGCCCACGCGAGCACGCGGCGAGCAGTGGGAGTGCCGTACCGATGACAGAACAGCAGCATCTGACGCACATCGACGAGGCGGGGGCGGCCCGCATGGTCGACGTCTCGGAGAAGGACGTCACCGCCCGTACCGCCCGCGCCACCGGCCGGGTCCTGGTGTCGCCCCGCGTCATCGAGCTGCTGCGCGGCGAGGGTGTGCCCAAGGGCGACGCCCTCGCCACCGCGCGCATCGCCGGGATCATGGGCGCCAAGCGCACCCCCGACCTCATCCCGCTCTGCCACCCGCTGGCGGTCTCCGGGGTGAAGGTCGACCTGGTCGTGGGCGACTCCTCCGTGGACATCACGGCCACCGTGCGGACGACCGACCGCACCGGCGTCGAGATGGAGGCCCTCACGGCGGTGAGCGTCGCCGCGCTCACGGTCGTCGACATGGTCAAGGCCGTCGACAAGGCCGCGGTCATCACGGACGTACGGGTCGAGGAGAAGACCGGCGGCAAGTCCGGGGACTGGAGCCGCAGCCGATGAGGGCGCTCGCGATCACCGCGTCCAACCGCGCGGCCGCCGGGGTCTACGAGGACCGGGGCGGCCCGCTGATCGTCGCCGGGCTGCGGGACATGGGCTTCACGGTCGACGGCCCGCGCGTCGTCCCGGACGGCGAGCCGGTCGGCAGCGCGCTGCGGGAAGCCGTGGCCGGGGGGTACGACGTCGTCGTCACCACCGGCGGCACCGGCATCTCGCCCACCGACCGCACCCCGGAGGTCACCCGCGCGGTCCTGGACTACGAGGTCCCCGGCGTCGCCGAGGCCATCCGGGCCGCGGGCCGCGAGAAGGTGCCCACCGCCGCCCTGTCCCGTGGCGTCTGCGGTGTCGCCGGGCGCACCCTGGTGGTGAACCTCCCCGGGTCGACCGGCGGCGTCAAGGACGGCCTGGCTGTGCTGGCCCCGATCCTCGTCCATGCCGTCGAGCAGATCCACGGCGGCGACCACCCTACGTCTGGGAGACCGAGCTGAACGGGTCCTGGCCGGCCGAGCTGGCGGACGGGGACGTCCTCCTCCGCCCGATAAGGATGCGCGACCAGCGGGCCTGGCGCGAGGTGAACCGGCGCAACCGCGAATGGCTGCGCCCATGGGAGGCCACCGTGCCCCCGGCGCCCCCCGGCCACCTCACCCAGCGGCCCACCTACCGGCAGATGGTCCGCCATCTGCGCCACGAGGCCGCCGCGGGCCGCATGATGCCGTTTGTCATCGAGTACCAGGGCCGGCTCGCCGGACAGCTCACCGTCGCCGGCATCACCTGGGGCTCCATGTGCAGCGCCCACGTCGGCTACTGGGTCGACGAGGCCGTGGCCGGCCGCGGGGTCATGCCCACCGCGGTCGCGCTCGCCGTCGACCACTGCTTCCGCGCGGTGGGACTGCACCGCATCGAGGTCTGCATCCGGCCGGAGAACATGCCGAGCCGGCGGGTGGTGGAGAAACTCGGCTTCCGCGAGGAAGGGCTGCGCCCCCGCTATCTCCATATCGACGGAGCCTGGCGTGACCATCTGGTCTTCGCGTTGACGGCGGAGGAGGTGCCGGAGGGAATGCTCCACCGCTGGCACCAGGCCCGACCTGGCACGGCTCACAAATAAAATATCTGTTCGAAAATAGCCGCGGATCCGACTCCGACTTGAACGCAATCAGAAAAAAATTTCGGAGTATCAGCCAGATCGTGCGACACACCGCGCCAAATTGCGTATGCCCTGTCGCGAACCCCCCTACCGTGTGATGCGTGAGCAGCAGCGGCCTCATCTACGCAGTCATCGTCGGGGCCTGGGCTGCCTACTTGGTGCCGATGTGGCTCCGTAGGCAGGACGAGCTCAACGAAGCGCGCCCGACGGAACGCTTCAGCACCGCCATCCGGCTGTTGTCCGGACGTGCGGCACTGGAGCGCAGGTACGCCAAGACGGAGGACCCGGAGTCGGAGGCCGAGGCGGAGCCCGCGGTCGACGTCCGGGCCCTTGCCGTGCCCGCGACGGAAGTGAAGCCGAAGTCCCGGCAGGGCGGTCAGGCGGGCGCGTCGGGGAAGCAGGCGAAGCAGGCGAAGCAGGGCGGCCAGGCGAAGCCCGGGAAGTCGAAGAAGCCCAATCCGCGGGCCAAGGTGCTCGCCGCCCGCCGCCGCACCATCACGCTGCTCTTCCTGGGCTTCACCGCGGGCATGATCGTCGCCGCCGTCGGCGGCGTCTCCTTCCTCTGGGCCCCGGCCGCGCCCGCCGTGCTCCTCACGTTCTACATCGCCTACCTGCGCGCCCAGGAACGCCGCCGCTTCGTGGTCAAGCTCGACCAGCGCCGCGCCGCCGACGCCGCCAAACGGCTGCGTGAGGCCCGTACGACCCGCGAGCCCGCCCCCCTCGAAGCGCACGACGTGGTCGAGCCCGCACCGCCCGTAGAGGAGCCCGCGACGGCCGACCGGCGCGCCCTCGTGGAGCAGACCGACCACGCCGAGTGGGTCGACCAGCAGCGCGTCCCCACCGAGGACACCTGGGAAGTCCCGGCCCCGCGGCCGAGCTTCTCCACCGCCCCGGTCACCCCGCGCCGCTCCCGCGACCGCTCCCGCACCCCCCTGTTCGACCAGCACGCCGACCGCGACCGCCCCCGCGCCGCCAACGAATGACCTCCCGGCGCCGGGGGCGCGGAGCACCCCCGCCGGGATGCTAGAGTTTTCCTCGTTGCAAGGGCCTGTGGCGCAGTCCGGTAGCGCACCTCGTTCGCATCGAGGGGGTCAGGGGTTCGAATCCCCTCAGGTCCACAGCAGCTCGAGGCCCCTGTCGGAGAGATCCGGCAGGGGCTTTGTCATGCCGTACAGCAGCGAAGTGCAGCAGCCACCGTCGCCTCGACCACGCTCAGTCGGCACACCAGTTGCGCGGCACTTGCCTACCTGAGCAAAGATGCGCGCGTGAGCCATGAACCGGACGAGGTGAACGAGGCGATAAACGAGGCGATAGCGGGCGAGCTGCGTCTCATGGATCCAGGCGTGCGGGCGTCACGGTCCCTGACCGGGCAACTGCTCGACCCTGAGTTCGTCGAGGTCGGCTCCTCGGGCCGGCGATGGACTTATGCGCACATGCTGGCCGAGCTGTCGGACATGGAAGGCAGCTCCGAAGACGGTCCCCGTTACGAGCCCACGGACGTCACGGGAGTCGTCCTGGCTCCCGGACTGGTGCACCTCACGTACGAGACGACGATCAACGGCCGGCGGGCGCGTCGCAGCTCACTCTGGCGTCAGCGGAGCAGCGGAGCGGAGTGGCGGATGTACTACCACCAGGCCACTCCTGTGCCGCCGGAAGTCGAATAGCGGGGATTCCGCATCGAGCGGGTCACCAGCGCGGAGGCCGTGCCACTCTTGCGCCGGAACGGGCGGGGAGTCAGGGGGAATCCCGGTGCGCAGAGAGAATCCCCCCAGGTCCACAACACATGAGATCCCGGTCCGGCGGTCACCGTCGGGTCGGGGATCTCGGCGTTCGGGCCTCGGGTCGTGGGGTTCCCGCCCGGCGAGCCGTGCCGGGGGCGGAAGGGCTGACGCCGATGGAACGGAAAGAGCCCGGTGGGTGAACATCATCCGCCGGGCCCGTTCGGGTGCTGCCGCCGCTTCCGGGGCCGCTGGGGCGGCTGTTACGGTCCTCGACAATTGCGTGGGGGGTACAAGCCGGGGGGCTTGGGGAATCGCGCGGCGCGGGAGCGCCGCGCACGGCTGCCGCTGTGCCGCTCCGCTTTCTTCGTGACTTCCAGGAGGAACGGGTGGCCAGATGTGCCCTCGTCCGTATCGCCGCCGTGACCGCCGCCCTGGCGTGCGCGGTTGCCGTGGGCTACGGTCCGCCGCCGACGCCGGCCCGGGCCGCGACGTCGCAGGAGACGGTCATCCCGGCCGAGCCCCGTTCGACGCCGCAGCGGGCCTCGCTGCAGAGCGCAGGTGTCTCCGGGTTCCTCGAGTACCGCTCCGTCTCGGCGCGCGGAGCCCTGTGGTGGACCCGCAACGACGGTACCCGGGTGCAGATGGACGACCCGGGACGACACGGCCCGGCCTCGTTCGGCACCTCCGGCACCTCGGACGTCGTCGCCCTGGAGTACCAGCACCACGTCGTCCTGCGGGACATGACGGACGGCACCGTGGACACCGTCACCGTGCCCGGCGAGCAGTACTACATGCAGACGTACGGACGGACCGTGATCAGCGGCCAGAACACCAACGGGGAGCACACCGGACTGCACCTCCTGCACGACGACCACGGCACCACGGTGGACGTCCCGGTCACCGGGCTTCCGGAAGGCGCGGTCTTCCCTCACTTCCCGCACGGGTCCAGCGACGGATTCCTGCTGTTCGTCTCCCTCCCCGGCACCTCCACCGGCTCCTACGCCTGGGTCGACGTGGCCACAGGCAAGGCCGTCCTCCTTCCCGCAGGCGTCGCCGACTCGGCCTCGGTGGTCGATTCGCGGTACGTCCTGAGCCGGGCGCCGGGCACGGTGGCGGCCTACGCGCGCGGCAGTTGGGACGCTCCCGCGCACACCGTCGCGCTGTCCGACGACGCCAAGGTCCTGGGCGCGGTGGGGGACGCCCTCGTCGTGGCGCGCCATGTGCCGGAGTACGGCGTGGCGGACTCGAACACGGCCGTGTGGCGGTTGTCCGCCGTGCCCTTCGACGGCTCTGCGGAGCGCACGCTGGTCACCCGTGCGTCCGCGACGGCGGTCCCGGCCCCGGACGGGAGCCTGGTCTTCGCGGGAGGCGAGTCGGCCACCGACTACGGGATCGGGAGGATCACCGCCGACGCCGACGGGCGTCCGAAGGCCACGCGCATCACCGACCTGCCTCCCGTGCCCATGGCCGTCGAGCAGGTGGCGGTGTCCAACGGACGGCTCGTCACGCTGGAGAACGGCAACGGCCTGACGGCCTTCTACGGCCGTGACCTCGGCGGCACCGCCCAGGTGACGTACGGCGAGCGGCGGCAGGTGGCCCCCGTCGCGCGCCGGCACAGCAACTGCACCACCGGGTGCCCGCTGATCAAGGCCACCGGCGACGGGCGCGTCGTCTACACCGGCTTCGCGAACGTCGGCGAGGCCGACGAGCAGAGCCTCTACGCCACGGGCGACGGCCCGGCGAGCGCGGTGACCGAGCGCGACACCGGCTTCTCCGGCCCCGAGGACGTCGCACTCAGTGCCGCTTCCGGCCGGACGGCGGTCGTCTGGTACCGGCACGGCAAGGACAACTACAACTTCACCGACCTGGACACCGGCAGCGTGCTGCGCAAGCTCCCGGAGGGGTCGCGCTGGGCCCTGTGGGGGCGCACCCTGTGGACGCCGACGGGGACGACGGGTGTGGCCGCCCAGGACCTCCGTACCGGCGCACGGATCACCAGCTTCCCGCTGACGGGATGCTCCGACACCGCGGCCCTGGCGGCGGTGGGCCGCTGGGTGCGCTGGGCGTGCCGGAGCGGGGACACGGTCAAGGGCGGCGTCTACAACACGGTGACCAAGAAGCAGGTCGCGCTGCCCTCCACGGGCGTCCAACGACTCGGCGACGGCTTCGTCGTCTCGCGTGAGAGCGACGGTGTCCTGACCCTGTACGACGTCCACAGCGGCACCGTGGTGAAGCGGATGCTCGCGGGCAACTCCGTCTCCTGGTCGGTGGACCCGTACACCGGCTACGTCGCCTACACCGACACCGCCCAGAACGTCCACGTGCTCGACGTCGCCGTACCCGCGTCCGCGTTGAGCGTGCCGGACGCGCAGGTCGGCACGACCGTCGACACCGACTCCACCCCCGTGGGCTGGCGCGGGAAGTGGTGGCTGTCCAAGCCCGCCGCGTCGTGGCAGCTGGTGCTCAAGCGCAAGGCGACCGGTGCGGTCGTGCGGACGGTGAGCGGGGGCGCGGCCCGAGCCACGATCAGTGCCGTCTGGGACGGCCGGGACGCCAAGGGTGCCCTGCTGCCCAACGGCGCCTACACCTGGACGCTCAGTGCCGTCCCCGCCGACGGCGCCGGCGCGGCACTGACGACCTCCGGAAGCGTGAAGCTGAGCGGTGGAGCGGCCGTACGACGGGACTTCGCGGGCGGTGACGGCTTCGGCGAGCTGCTGACGCTCACCTCCTCCGGCACCCTCGCCTTCCAGAAGGGCAACGGCACCGGGAAGTTCTCGGGCACGCTCTCGGGCGCCGGGTGGCCCGCCACCATCACCGCGGTCCCCTACGGCGACGTGAACGGTGACCGGTGCAACGACGTGATCGTGCGCTTCGGCAGCGGCACCCTGCGGGCGTACAAGCCGGGCTGCGGCAAGGCGGTCACGACGTCGACGCCGTACACCTCCCTGGGCACAGGCTTCCAGCAGTACAACGTGCTGACCTCGCCGGGGGACGTGACGGGCGACGGCCGTGCCGATCTGATCGCGCGCAAGTCCTCCAACGGCGACATCTACCTGTTCGCCGCGACGAGCGGTGGGAAACTGGCGGCGGGCAAGCGGATCCGGGCGTCGTGGGACGAGTACAAGAGGCTCATCGGCGCGGGCGATCTGAACGGGGACGGGTTCGGCGATCTGCTGGCCCAGGACAAGTCCAACGAGCTGTGGCGCTACGAGGGCGACGGCAAGGGCGCGTTCAAGGCCCGGGTCCTGGTCGCGAAGGACTGGGGCACCACGTACAACGCGGTCGTCGGCGTCGGTGACATCACGGGCGACGGCAAGGCCGACCTGGTGGCCCGGGACACCGATGGCGTCCTCTACCGGCAGACCGGTTACGGCAAGGGCACCTTCGCCGCCCGTGTGAAGATCGCGACGGGCTGGAAGGCCTACAAGAGCGTGTCCTGAGTCGTTCCCGGCCGGCGGACACGCCCGGCTGACATGCCCGGCGGACACGGTCCGGCGGACACGGCCCGGCAGACCGAGTTCCGGTCGGCCGGGCCGTCGCGCCTGACGTCAGCACCACCGCAGGCGGGGTGACTCAGTGCGCGGGGCAGGTGCCCGTCAGCCGCGGACGATGTTCTCCGCCTGCGGGCCCTTCTGTCCCTGCGTCACGTCGAAGGTGACGTGCTCACCCTCGGTGAGCTCGCGGTAGCCGTTGCCGGCGATGTTCGAGTAGTGGGCGAACACGTCCGGCCCTCCCCCGTCCTGCTCGATGAAGCCGAAGCCCTTCTCCGCGTTGAACCACTTCACGACGCCAGATGCCACGGTGTTCGTCCTTCGCATGCTGCTGCTGCGGCGCACCCAGGGCGCGCCGGCGGACCCTCGATTCCGGGTCGCCGCTCCTTGCTTACCCGATGATGCGCTGCCTTCGCCAGCGAATACGCCTGCGTCGACGCAGGTGTCTTCGCGCGCCCTGTGTTTCGCGGAGGCGGACACCCTCGCAGGGCACGCCCTCGTGACGGACGTTGGCGGGGTCGACATACTTGGTATATATACTCGGTATGTCGATCCGTCACGGGCTGCTCGCCCTGCTGGAGCACGGGCCTCGCTACGGGGCCCGGCTGCGCGCCGAGTTCGAGAGCCGCACCGGTGCGACCTGGTCCCTCAACGTCGGCCAGGTCTACACGACCTTGAACCGGCTGGAGCGCGACGGGCTGGTCGCGCAGGACGGTGAGGACGGCTCGGGCCACGCGCTCTACCGCATCACCGAGGCGGGTCACGCGGAGCTCGGCTCCTGGTACCGCAGCCCCGTCGACCGCAGCAACCCGCCCCGCGACGAACTCGCGATCAAGCTCGCCATGGCGGTGAGCGCGCCGGGGGTCGACGTCCGGGACGTCATCCAGCTGCAGCGGCGCCACACCCTGCGGGCGATGCAGGACTACACCCGGCTCAAGGCCCGGACCCCGGAGCCGCCGTCGGACCGGCCGGAGGAAGTGGCCTGGGCGCTCGTCCTGGAGCAGCTCATCTTCCAGACCGAGGCCGAGGCGCGCTGGCTCGACCACTGCGAGGCGCGGCTGGTCAGGGTGGCGGCGGCCGCCCGGGCCCGGCAGGCGGATGCGGATCCCGGGCGGGAGGCCGCGGACGGGGGCGCCCCCCGGGGCGGCCGCCGTCGCGCATCGCGCCCCTAGGCCGTGTCGTCAAAGTCCCGCCTGCCCAGCGGCGCCTGGCACGGCACCTCGCTGCGTTGTCGAATCGTCCGAGTAGCCCACTACGAGGACGACT
>NZ_JARAVK010000183.1:0-18513 GCF_033792765.1 Streptomyces sp. PA03-6a
CGCCGGCGGGGTGGCGGTGTGGCTGGGCTTCGGGGTCGGCGTGCTCGCGGGGGGCTTCGGCTGGGCCGGCTTGGTGTGGGCGGGCTTCGGCGTGGTCTTCACCGGCTTCGGCTTGGGCTTCTTGGCCTTGGCCTTCACCTCCGCCTTGGCCGGGGCCGACCCCTTCGAGGGCGTCGTGCCGGCGCCCTTCGTCCCCTTCGCCTCCGGTGCCGCGTCACGCCGGCCGCTGTCGGCGTCGACCAGGCCGTGCTCCGGCTGCTCGGACGCGCTCGGCAGGATCGAGGTCACGTGGACCTTGGACGAGCCGGACGAGCGGTCCGCCCCGGCGCCGTCCGAGCCGGACTGCTGGAGTGCCCACGCGGTGCCGCCGAAAGCCGCGGCGGAGGCGACAGCCGCGGCGGACAGCTTGAGCCGCAGGGAACGCCCGCGGCGGTGCTTGGCCTGGTTGCGCATGTGAGACGAGGACCCTTTCAGCTAGCCCCCGCCCGGAATGCCGGCTGCCGCGCTGCGCGGCCGGGGCCGGATACGTCAGGACTCTGCGGGAGCATTCCCGCGGGCGCAAGGGCCTGACCTGCACAGTCGCCGGAAGCGGAGTGAGCGATTCCGGAAAGCCGCAGGTCATAGCCATGATGAACCGCGCAAATCGGGGCATGTGACATCGCCCACGTCGCTCATGGGACGGAAGTCCCGCAGTGGTGCACAGGTGGCTTTCCTTGCCCTGTCGGACATTGTGGACGGTTCCCACCGCTTCCCACCGCGCGTGGTGCCGGGGCCCGTCGACGCGAAGATCCACCGGCTTGCATACTCGGGAGCGGCCTTCGGCAACCGAAGCCACCACACCACCCCGCGGAGGCATGGACGTGGAGTACACGAAACTCGGCAGCACCGGTCTGGACGTCTCCCGGATCTGCCTGGGCTGCATGAGCTACGGCACACCCGAGCGCGGCAGCCACCCGTGGACGCTGGACGAGGACGCCGCCCGACCCCTGATACGCGGCGCCGTCGAGGCCGGCATCACGTTCTTCGACACCGCCAACGTCTACTCCGACGGCACCAGTGAGGAGATCGTCGGCAGGGCCCTCGCCGAGTACGCGTCCCGCGAGGAGATCGTGCTGGCCACCAAGGTGAACGGCCGCATGCGCCCCGGCCCGAACGGGGCGGGCCTGTCGCGCAAGGCCGTGCTCACCGAGATCGACGCGAGCCTGCGCCGTCTCGGGACGGACTACGTGGACCTCTACATCATCCACCGCTGGGACCCGCACACCCCCGTCGAGGAGACGATGGAGGCCCTGCACGACGTGGTGAAGTCGGGCAAGGCGCGGTACATCGGCGCGTCCTCCATGTACGCCTGGCAGTTCTCCAAGGCCCAGTACACGGCGGAGCGCCACGGCTGGACGAAGTTCGTCAGCATGCAGAACCACTACAACCTCCTCCACCGCGAGGAGGAGCGCGAGATGCTGCCGCTCTGCGCGGACCAGGGCGTCGGCGTCACCCCCTGGAGCCCGCTCGCCCGGGGGCGGCTGACCCGTGACTGGGACGCCGTCAGCGCCCGGCAGGAGACCGATGAGTTCGGCGGCACCCTCTACCTCGAGGAGGACCGCGTGATCGTCGAGGCCGTCGCGACCATCGCGGCACGGCGCGGACTGTCGCGGGCCCAGATCGCCCTGGCGTGGCTGCTGGGCAAGCCCGGGGTCACTGCGCCGATCGTGGGCGTCGGCAAGGAGGCGCACCTGCGGGACGCCGTCGCCGCGCTGGACGTGCGTCTCACCGAGGAGGAGCTGAAGGAACTGGAGAGCCCCTACCGGCCGCACGGCGTCGTGGGCTTCTCCTGAGCCGCCACCGTGCCGGGGCCGGGGCCGGCGTGGCAACGGCCCCGGCCGCCGTTACGGCGTGATGTTCTGGTTGAGGTGGAACAGGTTCCCGGGGTCGTACGTCCGCTTGACCTCGGCGAGCCGGTCGTAGTTGCCCTTGTAGTTGGCCCGGATCCGCCCCTGGTCGTCCCCGGCCATGAAGTTGACGTACCCGCCCTCCTCCGAGAGCGGCGCCAGGGCGCGGTAGTAGTCGCGCACCCAGGCCACGTTGGCCTCGTTGGCCGCGGGATCCGGCCACATGCCGGCGATCACGGTGGCGAAGGACGCGTCGCGGTAGGCGAAAGCGGTCGCGTCCGCGGGGACGCGGTGGCAGGCGCCGTCGATCGGGTAGATGTGCACGGTCGAGTTCACGGCGGGCAGGCCGGGCGCGTGCTCGAGGTGCGCGGCGATGGCCTCGTCGGTCAGCTCCGTGACGAAGTTGGCCTTCCAGTAGTGCTGGAGACCGGGCGGGACGAGGCCGTCGAAGGCGGTGTTGAGCGCCGGGTACGGCATCGGGCCGATGTGCTCGGCGACGACCGGCGCCATGTCGTGGAACGGCCGCAGCGCCCGCTCGCCCTCGTCGAGCGGTCCGGCCCAGCAGTTCACGGTGGCGACGTGGACCCTGCCGTGCCGCTCCGGCGGGATGAAGGGCAGGGGCGGGGCGATCTGGAACGCCGGGAAGCTGCCCAGCTGTTCGGGTGCGTCGGCGATGACCTCGCGGTAGGCGTGCAGCACGCTGCCGGCGTCCTGGAGGTCGTAGAAGACGGGGCCGCCGTAGATGTCCTTGACCGGGCTGAGCCGGAACTGGAACGAGGTGACCACGCCGAAGTTGCCGCCACCGCCGCGCAGCGCCCAGAACAGGTCGTCGTACTCCTTCTCGCTGGCGACGAGGAAGCGCCCGTCCGCGGTGACGACGTCCGCCGAGATCAGGTTGTCGCAGCTGAGTCCGAGGCCCCGGCTCAGATAGCCGATGCCGCCGCCGAGGGTGAGGCCGCCGACGCCGGTGGTGGAGATGATGCCGCCGGTGGTGGCCAGCCCGAAGGCGTACGTCGCGGCGTTGACGTCGCCCCAGGTGGCGCCGCCCTCCGCCCGGGCGGCGCGTGATCCGGGGTCGACGCGTACGGAGCGCATCGCGGAGAGGTCCGCCACGACTCCGTCGTCGCAGGTGCCGAAGCCCGGTACGGAGTGGCCGCCGCCGCGCACGGCCAGGTCGAGCCCGTTCTCCCGGGCGAAGTCCACCGCGGCGATGACGTCGCCGGCGTTGGCGCAGCGCACGATGACGGCCGGCCGCCGGTCGATCATCGCGTTGTGGACCTGCCGGAACCTGTCGTAGGCGTCCTCGTCCGCGGTGATCACCGCCCCGCGCACGCGCTCCCGCAGATGGTCGATTGAGGGCTTGCCCATGGCCGACGCTCCTCGTGCGCTGACGACGCAAGCCCGCCCGGGGGCGGGGCCCGCCTGGGGCCGGCGGTGCGGCCCGGCGCGCACCTTCCCCCGCGGGCCCGCCCGCCACCGGCACCGGCCTGCTTCCACGCTACGCCGACGGGGCGGAGCCTCAACCCGTGGCCGTGGCCGGGGCGTGCGGGGGATGTTGGTCTAGACCTTGACAGGTATAGGCCAATCCGGTTCATTGCTCAGTGCGATACGCAACTCCCCCCACACAAGGAGCAGTTACGGTGATGCGACGTACCCTCGCCGCCCTGACCACCCTCACGGCCGCCGCCGGACTGGCGGTGGCGCTCCCCGCAGGCACGGCTTCCGCCGCGACCTGCGCCACGCCGTGGAGCGCCGGCGCCGTCTACACCGGCGGCATGACCGCCTCCTACAGCGGCCACAACTGGCAGGCCAAGTGGTGGACGCAGGGCGAGACCCCCGGCACCACCGGCGAATGGGGCGTCTGGGCCGACCAGGGCACCTGCGGCGGCGGCACGACCGACCCGGGCAACCCCGGCAACCCCTCCGGGTTCGTGGTCAGCGAGGCCCAGTTCAACCAGATGTTCCCGGGCCGGAACTCCTTCTACAGCTACAGCGGCCTGGTCGCCGCCCTCTCCGCGTACCCCGGCTTCGCCAAGACCGGCAGCGACACCGTGAAGAAGCAGGAGGCCGCCGCCTTCCTCGCCAACATCGCCCACGAGACCGGCGGACTGGTCTACATCGTCGAGCAGAACACCGCGAACTACCCCCACTACTGCGACACGAGCCAGCCCTACGGCTGCCCCGCCGGCCAGTCCGCCTACTACGGCCGCGGCCCGATCCAGCTCAGCTGGAACTTCAACTACAAGGCGGCCGGCGACGCCCTCGGCATCGACCTGCTCCACAACCCCTGGCTCGTCGAGCAGGACGCCGCCGTGGCCTGGAAGACCGGCCTCTGGTATTGGAACACCCAGAGCGGCCCCGGCACCATGACCCCGCACAACGCCATGGTGAACCAGGCCGGCTTCGGCCAGACGATCCGCTCCATCAACGGGTCCCTCGAATGCGACGGCCGCAACCCGGCGCAGGTGCAGAGCCGCGTCAACAACTACCAGCGCTTCACCCAGATCCTGGGCGTCACCCCGGGCGGCAACCTCACCTGCTGAAGGGGTCGCCTGCGCGCAGCGGAACGTGCACCGTTGAACGGTGCATGACGCCGCCTCCCCCTGAGCGGCGGCTCGGGGGGAGGCCGCCGATTCGGGTGCGGAACCCGTCGCGGAGCATGCCGATCCCCATGACGTCGCTGCTCACGGCGGTCGCGGGGGCGGACGGAGGCCTGTCCCGCCGCGCGCGCCGACCTCAGATTTCCGCCTGATTCCCGGACGGCGGCAACCCGTCGTTCACGGGTTCGTCGCCGTGGGACGGCTTGCTGGGAGCGAAGTTATCTAGACAACTTTGCCCACCCGAACGCCGCCGCGGCGGCGCCGGGGCGGAGAGGACCCAACACCGTGCCATCCCTCTCACAGGTCGCCGCATCCGGGAGCAGCGTCGCGCTCGACTCCACGACGCCTCCGCAACGCGGCGACAAACTCACCTTCACCTGGTCGACGGACGCGCCCGACCCCAAGAACTGGATCGGCGTCTACGACGGGGACCGCCAGCCGGGCAGCGGCAGCGGCTCGCTGGTGTGGACGTACGTCACCGGAACCTCGGGGAGGACGACCCTCGACACGTCCGGGCTGAGCGGCGGCCCGTACACCGTCTACCTGCTGGCCAAGGACGGCTACGGCATCCTCGCCAAGACCGAGCCGTTCAGCTTCGCCGGCCCGCCCACCGGCGACCTCGTCGAGCTGCGGACCCCCAAGCCGTTCGAGGGCGACAAGGTCTCCTTCCACTGGACGACCGACGCGCCCCACCCGAAGAACTGGATCGGCGTCTACGACGGCGACCGGGTCCCCGGCAACGGCGCCTCCCTCGCCTGGGAGTACACCCCCGCCGCGTCCGGCGACATCACCATCGACACCTCCGGGCTGAGCGGCGGGCCGTACACGGCCTACCTGCTGGCCAAGGACGGCTACGGCATCCTGGCCCGCACCGCGCCCTTCAGCTTCGTGCCGCGTCCGGTCATCCCGCGCCCGCACGCGGTCGTGGACGCCGTCACCACCGCCGAGCAGACGGCGGGCACTTCCTTCTCCGTCGCGCTCGGCGGCCTGTGGATCCGGCCCGAGGGCAACGCCGAGGGCAGCGCGACCTTCAAGCGCGCCGGCGGCGACCCGTGGCTGAGCGTCGCCGCGGACGGCACCGTCAGCGGCAAGGCCCCGGCCCTCGCGCCGCGCACCCCCGGCCGGCTGGTCGTCGCCGTCACCGACAGCGCCGTCGGCGGCGACACCGTCACCGTCCAGGTGCCGGTGCGCGCGAGCAGGGACCGGCTGACGCTGAAGGTCGCCACGCTCAACCTGTGGGACGCCGGCAGCCACGTCGACGGCGCGCTGGAGAAGCAGCTGCGGCTGGTGCTGACCCAGGGCCTCGACGCCGTCGCGCTCCAGGAGTGCGGCGACGACGGCGCCCAGCGGCTCGCCGCCGCGCTCGGCTGGCACGTGCACCAGGCAGGCGGCCTCGGCATCGTGAGCCGCCATCCGCTCACCGACACCGTCGCCCCCACCGCCTCGCTGCCGGCCGCCGCCGCGACGCTGCGCCTGCCCGGCGACCGCACCGTACGGCTGTGGACGGCACAGCTGGACGAGGCGGGCTACGGGCCCTACGCGGTGCTCGCGGGCCGCACGGCCGCGCAGGTCGAGGCGGCGGAGAAGGGCACCGCACGCTACCGGCAGACGCAGGCGCTGGTGGCCGCGATGCGCCGCGACATCGCCTCCCGTGGTCCCGTCGTGCTCGCAGCCGGCCTCGCCTCGCCGTCGCACCGCGACTGGACGAGCCGGACCTCGTCCGCGCACGGGGGAGCCGGTCGGCTCCGCTGGCCCGTCACCGAGGCCCTGGAGGACGCCGGCCTCACCGACGCCTTCCGCGCCGATCACTCCAGCCCCGTGAAGGACCCCGGCACCACCTGGTCACCCGTCAGGCCGCGGCACGAGGACGGCGGCGCGGAGCCCCAGGACCGCATCGACCAGGTCCAGTACGCGGGCCCGCTCAAGGTCGTCGAGGCGCACACCCTGGTCACCGGCTGGCCCCGGCCCGTCCCGGACACCGCAGGCAACGGCTGGCCCTCCGACCACGCCGCCGCCGTCGTCACCTTCTCCCTGTCCGCCCGCGGCTGACCCCGAACGACCTAAGGAACCTTCCCCATGACCGAGTTCAGCCGCCGCGCATTCATCGGCACCGCCGCGGGAGCCGCCGCGGCCGTCGGGCTCTCCGGCACGGCCGAGGCCGCCGGGCACGGCCCGCGGCACGGCAGCATCGACGACGTCAAGCACGTGGTGATCCTGATGCAGGAGAACCGCAGCTTCGACCACTACTTCGGCACCCTCAGCGGCGTACGGGGCTTCGGCGACCGCCAGGCGGCCGTCCTGTCCAACGGCGACCCGGTGTTCCGCCAGCCCGCCCGCGGACGCGAGGAGGGCCACCTCCTGCCGTTCCGCATGGACACCACCAAGTACAACGCCCAGAACGCCGGCGGCCTGCCGCACGACTGGGACAGCGGCCACTCGGCCGTCAACAACGGCGCCATGGACAAGTGGGTGTCCGCCAAGGGCGAGCGCACCATGGGCTACTTCACCCGCGAGGACATCCCCTACCAGTACGCGCTCGCCGACGCCTTCACCCTCTGCGACGGCTACTTCTGCTCGCTGAACGGCCCCACCGACCCCAACCGCCTCTACCTGTGGACCGGCACCGCCGGCCCCGGCGTCGACGGCACCACCGGCCCGTGGACCGACAACACCCCGGTCACCGACAACCCGGTGGCGGACTGGACGACGTACGCCGAGCGGCTGGAGGACGCGGGCATCACCTGGCGCGTCTACCACAACCCGGACGGCTCGGACGACCGCAACGGCGACTACGACGACAACGCCCTGTCGTACTTCTCGCAGTTCCACGAGTTCCCCAAGGACGACCCGCGCTACGTCAACGCCATGACGAAGTTCGACCTGACGGCGTTCGACAAGCACTGCAAGGACGGCACGCTGCCCACCGTCTCCTGGCTGGTGGCGCCGTACCTGTTCTGCGAGCACCCCGCGGCCAGCCCCGACTACGGCGCCCACTGGGTCAACACCGCGCTGCAGTCGCTGTTCTCCAACCCCGACGTGTGGAAGCACACCGTCTTCCTGCTCATGTACGACGAGAACGACGGCTACTTCGACCACGTCATCCCGCCGTTCCCCGAGCCGGGCACCAAGGACGAGTTCGCGAACGGCAAGGCCATCGGCCTGGGCAGCCGGGTGCCGCTGTGGGTCGTGTCGCCGTGGTCGCGCGGCGGCTGGGCCAACTCCCAGGTGTTCGACCACACCTCGGTGCTGCGCTTCCTCGAACGCGTCACCGGGGTGAAGGAGCCCAACATCTCGGACTGGCGGCGCACCGTCTGCGGCGACCTCACCAGCTGCTTCGACTTCACCAAGCCCGACTACAGCATCCCCGCGCTGCCGGACACCGTCGCGCTGATGGCCAAGGCGGACGCCAACAACGCGCTGCCCGCGGTGAAGGTGCCCGACCGTTCGGCCATGCCGCAGCAGGAGGAGGGACGGCGGCCGCACCGCCCGCTGCCGTACCGGCCGTGGGCCGACGTGACCGTCGACCGCGACAAGGGCAAGGTCACCTGCAGGCTGACCAACGACGGCACCGTCGGCTACCACTTCACCGTGCTGCCCAACACGGCGCTGCCCTTCACCGGCGCGCCGTTCACGGTCCCGCCGCGCTCGTCGCGCACGTACGTGTGGGACGCGGCGGCCACCGACGGCCGCTACGACTTCTCCGTGCACGGCGCCGACGGCTTCGTCCGCCGCTTCTCCGGGACGGTCGTCCCCGACGGCCAGGACGACGTCGCCGTGCCGGGGGTCACGGCGACCCTGCGGCACGACGGGCGCCCGGAGAACGCGGCCGTCGAGTTCTACCTGCGCAACGACGGCGGCACCGAGGTGGCCTTCACGCTCACGCCGAACGACTTCGCCGGCAAGGAGCAGACCGTGTGGGTCAAGGCGGGCGACCGCACCCGGATGACCTGGCGCACCGACGGCGGCCGCTACGACGTGACCGTCACCGCGGGCACCGGCACCCGCTTCGTCCAGCGGTACGCGGGAACCGTCCACTCCGTGTGAGGCACGCCGGAGGGGACGGGGGTCGGGGGACCGGCCGGCGCCCGTCCCCCGTCCCCTGCGGGTAGGGTCGGGGGAACCGCCCGCAGGGGCGGCCGCACGGCACGAGCAGCGCAGGAGACCACGGTGCGGCAGGAGCAGGGCACCCCGGACGACGAGCTGCGCTACCGCAAGGTCGCGGCCGGACTCCGCGAGGCGATCATCGCGGGCGAGTACGCCGCCGGCACCAAACTGCCCCCCGAGGGCACCCTCGCCGAGCGCTACGGCGTCTCCCGAGGCACGGTCCGGCACGCGCTGGCCGTGCTGCGCTCGGACGGCCTGGTCACCTCGCGCCGCGGCACCCGGCGCACGGTGCTCGGGGGCCCGCGGGCACAGAGCTTCTCGGAGCTGCTGAGCTTCACCAACTGGGCCCGCTCCATCGGGGAGACCCCGGGCGGCCGCGTGGACAGCGTGGTGCGGCGGCCCGCCGAGCCCTCCGAGGCCGATCAGCTCGGCCTGGAGGACGGCGCCGAGGTCTACCTGGTGCTGCGGGTGCGGACCCTGTCCGGGGAGCCGGTGATGGTCGAACGCTCCCTCTACCCGGCCCGGATCGGCGCCCTGGTGGCCGAACTGCCGCCCGACACCGTCTCGCACACCGAGGCCCTCGTCGCGCACGGCGTCCTGTTCACCGACGCCGACCACACCATCGACCTGGCCTGGGCCGACGCCGACGACACCCGCCTCCTGGACTGCCCGCCCGGGCAGGTCCTGCTGCGCGAGCGGCGCCGCACCACCGATCCGGAGGGCGCGCCCGTGGAGTGGTCCGAGGACCGCTACCTGCCCGGCACCATCGCCTTCACGGTGCACAACTCCGTGGCGGCCTCCACCCTCGGCCGCCGCCACAGCCCCCGTCCCGGGAAGGACTGAGTGTCCCGGGGCCTGGACCAGGTCACCGCCGCCCTCGCCCACCGCCTCGGCGCCACCCCCGGCGACCCCTGCGCCGATCTCTGTGACGACCTCTCCGACGAGCACGAGCGCTGGGCCCTGTACCGGCGGGCCCTGGACGACCCGGCCTGCCTGCCCGACCTGTACGACGCCGTGGCCGTCGAACCCGACCCGTGCGTGGCCCTCGGCATCGTCCTGCACGCCCTCGGTCGCCTCCCGCCCTCCGACCGCCCGGCCTGGACCGACCGGCTCGGCACCGAGCGCGGCCGTGCGTACGCGGCCCGGCGCGCCCGCGAACTCGGCGTCCTGCAGAGCGCGTCGGTGACCGCCCTGCTCGGCGACGCGTCCGTTCCGGAGTCCTGGTCGGACTGGCTCCAACTGTGCCTCGGCGCGTCCTCGGACGAGCCCGCGGTGCTGAACCGGCTCGCGGCCGCAGGCCGTACGAAGCGCATCCGCCGGCTGGCGATCGAGCGGGAGCGCTCGATCCGGCACCGGGGTCCGGGCGCGACCTGACGCCGTGCCGGCCGACGGCATCCCTTCGACAGCGCCTCGGCAGCGCGGGTGGTGCCTGGGTGCGGCTGCTGCCGACCGGGCTGGGCGGGATCGGGCTCGCTCCCGCCGTAACGGACGGCGAAGGAGAGCCCGATCCCGGGGAATCACCCGCAGACGCGGACGGCAACGAGACCCATGCCACCGGAGAGGCGGCCCGCTCCGGCGCCCGAACCCCGGCCATCCACCACCCCCGCGCAGCGCCGACCGGCCCCAGACCGCCACCCCGGGGATTGCCGTCTACCCGCGCATCAGCGCGGCCAGCAGCGGGAGGAAATGCGCGAACGGCGGGGTGAGGGCGTCGGGGTCCTTCGCCTCCTCGTCCCAGCGGCGGACGGCGACCGCGTCGGCCGCGCCCGGCAGCCCGGCGAACTCGGCCGCCTGGCGGGGGGTCATCACACCGCCCTGGACCTCCAGGGTGTACTTCGACGCCTCCGACAGCCGGTCGTGGTACCCCGGTTCGACCGCGCACAGGTAGCGCTTGGCGGCCACGTGCAACCGCACCGGCTCGGTGACCTCGGGCCCGAACCAGCGGCCCAGCAGGTCGGCGCCGGTGTGGCTGTGCCGGTTGTCGTGGCCGGTCATCAGGTCCCGGCCGGTGACGACCTCGCCCTCCACGTGCCCGATGTCGTGCAGCAGCGCGGCGGCCACCAGGTGCGGCGGGGCACCGGCGGCCTCGGCCAGGGCTCCCGCCTGCAGCATGTGCTGGGCCATGGTGACGGGTTCGCCCAGGTACTCCGCGGACACCGCGCCCGCGAACAGTTCGGCCAGCGGCTCCAGGGTGTCCGCGCGGCGCAGCACGGCCAGGGAGCTCGCCAGCCCGTCCAGGTCGGCGTAGCAGCCCTGCAGGTGGCGCGCCCCGTCCTGGGCGAAGGCGGTGCGGGCGTGCAGCAGCCGGGTGTTGTCGAAGACCAGGCAGTCGCCGGGCGCGAGCCGCAGGTCCAGCTGCAGTTCGGGGCGGAGCATCAGCTCGGCGAAGGTGCGGTAGGCCGCGTAGAACGCCTCCAGCTCGTCCGCGGCCATCCGCAGCGTGCCGATCGAGCGGTTGTTGAACCGCACCTCCCGCACGCGGCCCAGCGGGTCGGTGCCGATCAGCGGGCGGTCGGCCCGCAGTTCGGTCCCCGCGTCACGGAAGACGAACGGCACGGGCGTGCGGGTGAGCACGTCGTACGCCTCCGGGTCCTCGCGGCGCAGCAGCGCGGCGGCCGCGAAGCCGTCGACGAGACCGGAGTCGCCGCCGTCCGCGTCGTTGACCAGGCAGTGCAGCAACTGGAGCGTCGGAACGGGATCCCGGTACGGGTTGTCGGTGTGCGGCGTGATGGCGGCCGAGGTGAAGGCGAGGTTGTTCGGGTCCGGCTCGACGCGCACGTCGAAGAGCTTCCCGTAGTTGGTCTCGCGGACGAACCCGAAGGTCTCGGCCACCTCCAGCACCTGGCCCTCACGCCCGGGCACACCGCGCAGCACCATGAAGCCGAGCCGCAGCACCGACTCCAGCATCCGGGCCCGCACACCCGGCTCGCCCAGGTACTCCTCCCAGTCCGCCTCGGGCAGCCGCCCGGCGACCTCGCGCGCGGTCCACAGTTCCTTCCCGGCCTCGGTGCGCAGGTCACCGTGCCCGGTCCGGCCGGGACGGGCGGCCTCCAGCCAGGTCAGCGGATACGACGAGCGGTGCCCGTCGGGCTCCCAGACCACCTCGACGGCGGGCCGGCCGTCCCCGGCGGCGTCGGCCGCCCGGCCCACCCGCAGCCCGGCGGGCAGGGAACCGATCTGGAACAGCTTCTGCCCGGACCGCGGGTCGCGGCACTCGGCGCAGGGGCAGTTGTCGCGGAGCCACATCGCCGGCAGGTCGCCGACGGGAAAGCTGGACAGGGCGGACACGGTCACTCCTCGGGGCAAAGTTGTATAGCCAACTTCTCCGACCGTCACAGGCCGAGACGTCCCGGAGGTGACCGCGGCATGGCGCCGCGGCGAACGCCCGCCCTCTAAGGCCCCGCCCGGCCCAGCAGCTCTCCGACGAGCTCGCCGACCTGCTCGGTCTCGATGAGGAAGCCGTCGTGCCCGTACGGGGAGGCCACGACCCGGACGGGCCCCGCGCCGGGGATGCCGGCCGCCAGCTCCTCCTGCTGCGCGAGCGGGTAGAGGCGGTCGGAGGAGACCCCGGCGACCACGGTCCTGGCGGTCACCCGGCGCAGGGCGGCCCTCACCCCGCCGCGTCCGCGGCCGACGTCGTGCCCGTTCATGGCCCGGGTCAGGGCGACGTAGCTCCCCGCGTCGAAGCGCCGGACCAGCTTGGCCGCGTGATGGTCCAGGTAGGACTCCACCTGGTAGCGGCCGCCGCGCCACGGGTCCTCCGCCTCCTGCGGCGCGCGCCCGAAACGGGCGCCGAGTTCGGCTTCGCTGCGGTACGTCACATGGGCCAGCCGCCGGGCCAGGCCGAGCCCCGCGTGCGGGCCGTGCCCCGGCGCGGCGTCGTGGTAGTCGCCGTCCCGCCAGCGCGGATCGTCCCGGATGGCGTGCAACTGCACGTTGGCCCAGGCGATCTGCTCCGCGCTCGCCGCCGCGGTGCAGGCGAGCAGCAGCAGTGCCTCCGTGCGTTCCGGCCGCGACACGGCCCATTCCAGGGCGCGCATCCCGCCCATGGACCCGCCGACCACCAGCGCCCAGCGGCCGATGCCCAGCGCGTCCGCCACTTCGGCCTCGGCCGCGACCTGGTCGCGCTGCGTCAGGTGCGGGAACGCACCGCCCCAGCGCCGTCCGCCGGGCCGGTACGAGGACGGCCCCGTACTGCCCTGGCAGCCTCCCAGGACGTTCGGCGCCACCACGAACCACCGGTCGGTGTCGAGTGCGCGGCCCGGTCCGATCACCCCGTCCCACCAGCCGGGCGTGGGGTGACCCGGCCCGGCGGGCCCGGCGGCGTGGCTGTCGCCGGTGAGGGCGTGCAGGACCAGCACCGCGTTGGAGCGGTCCGGGGAGAGCCTGCCCCACGTCTCGTACGCGATCCGCACCCCCGGGAGCTCGCCGCCCGATTCCAGCGGCAGCGGCTTCTCCAGCGCGTGCCACCGGCGGCGGCCCGGCGGGTCCCCCTCCCGCCAGGCCCCGGAGGCCGGCGGGAGGGGGAGTGCGGCGGCAGGCGTGGCGTTCAGGACGCGCCCTTCGCGGCGCGGAACCCGGCCTCCAGGTCCGCCTTGAGGTCGGCGAGGTTCTCCAGGCCGGCCGACAGGCGCACCAGGCCGGGCGAGGTGCCGGTGGCCACGAGCTGCTCCTCGTCCAACTGGCTGTGCGTGGTCGACGCCGGGTGGATGATCAGGCTGCGGACGTCGCCGATGTTGGCCAGGTGGCTGAAGAGTTCGACCGCGTCCACGAACCGCTTGCCCGCCTCGACGCCGTCGCGCAGTTCGAAGGCGAGCACCGCGCCCGCTCCGCGCGGCAGGTAGCGCCGTGCCGCGGCGTGCCAGCGGTTGGACGGCAGCCCGGGGTAGTGCACGGCGGCCACCTCGTCACGCTGTTCCAGCCATTCGGCGAGGGCCTGGGCGTTGGCCGAATGGCGCTCGATGCGCAGGCTGAGCGTCTCCACGCCCTGGAGGAGCAGGAAGGCGGAGTGCGGGGCGATGGCCGGGCCGATGTCCCGGAGCAACTGGACGCGCAGCTTGACCGCGTACGCCCCCGGGCCCAGGGCCGGCCAGTAGCGCAGCCCGTGGTAACTCGGGTCCGGGGCGCTGAAGTCCGGGAAGCGCTCGGCGTGGGCGCCGAAGTCGAAGCTGCCGCCGTCGACCACGACCCCGCCGATGGTGGTGCCGTGGCCTCCGAGGAACTTCGTCGCGGAGTGGACGACGACGTCCGCGCCGTGCTCGATCGGCCGCAGCAGGTAGGGCGTCGGCACCGTGTTGTCCACGATGAGCGGCACCCCCGCCTCGTGCGCGACGTCCGCGACCGCCCGCACGTCCAGGACGTTGCCGCGCGGATTGCCGAGCGTCTCCGCGAACAGCGCCTTGGTACCGGGGCGGATCGCGGTGCGCCAGGCGTCGAGGTCGTCCGGGTCGTCGACGAAGGACACCTCGATGCCGAACCGGGGCAGCGTGTGGCGGAACAGGTTGTACGTGCCGCCGTACAGCGAGGTGCTGGACACGATGTGGTCCCCGGCGGACGCGACGTTCAGGATGGCAAGCGTCTCCGCGGCCTGCCCGGAGGCCAGCGCGACCGCGGCGACACCGCCCTCCAGGGCGGCGACCCGCTGCTCCAGGACGTCCTGCGTGGGGTTGTGGATCCGGGTGTAGATGTTGCCGGGCTCGGCGAGGGAGAACAGGTCGGCCGCGTGCTGTGTGTCGCGGAAGACGAACGACGTCGTCTGGTAGATCGGCACCGCCCGGGCTCCGGTCGTCGGGTCCGGCGCGGCGCCGGCGTGGATCTGCTTGGTCTCGAACGACCAGGCGGAGGTGTCGGGCCCTGTACCGGGGCCCTCCTCCGGGGTGTGGCCGGCGGTGACGGAGTCGATGGGCTGGCTCATGGTTCTCCCTCGGTGCGCATGCGGGTGCGGGGGCGGGCTCGGGCACGCCCAAGAGCAGCCGGGGACGGCAGGCGAACGCGTCCCGGGCAGGGGAAGGCAAGGAAGCGGAAGGGATGATCGGCGGCCGGTGACGGCGGCAGGAGGCCGGAGGCGCGGCGTCAGCGCTCGGCGCGACAGCCCATGCTGGTGACACGCACGTAGTCCACGTGGCGGCGGGTCACGAGCAGGGTCATGACGCAAGGTAACCACACCGAGGCGGAACGCACCAGCGGAACGCCCGAGGTGACTTACCGTCAGCACGCCGGGCGGCGGGGCCCCGCCCGGCGACATGGCGATGCACTTGGGGGACGGGGCTGACGCCGTGTCGGACCGCCCCTACGATGGGCGCGTGAACTCGACCAGCCCGGCCGTCACGGCCGCACGCACCGTCGGCACGCCGCGCGTTCCCGCGTCGCGCCGCTGTTGTCGCTGAGCGCTCAGGGTCGCCACCCCGCTCCGGTTCACCCCCCTTGTCACCGCGCCGCCGTGCGCGGTCCTCCGCACGTCCTCGGTCGTTCCCCGCCACTGGAAGCAGGACCGTCATGACCCGTGCCCCGCGCTCCACCGTTCCCGTCGACGAGGCCTCCTACGACCGCCTGCGGCTGCGCCAATGGCTCGCCGGAC
Organism: Streptomyces sp. PA03-6a; assembly: GCF_033792765.1. NCBI lineage: Bacteria > Bacillati > Actinomycetota > Actinomycetes > Kitasatosporales > Streptomycetaceae > Streptomyces > Streptomyces sp. PA03-6a. The sequence goes on from NZ_JARAVK010000183.1 coordinate 15,168, forward strand.
GGGCCCGGGGCGACGGGATGTCCCGCCGTGAGGTGCTCACCCTGCTCGCCGCGGGCACCGCCGCCCTCGCCCTGCCCGGACCGGCCAGGGCCGCGGCCGCGACCTCCCAGGGAATCGTCAAGCCGCTGCCGGACGAGTGGTTCACCCTCCGCGGGACCAATGCCGAGACGAAGTGGGAGGCGTTGCGCGGGACCGGCTACCTGACCCCCGCCGACCGCTTCTTCGTGCGCAACCACACGTCCACCCCCGTCGTCGACGCCGCGACCTGGCGGCTGAAGGTCTGGGGGAGCGGGCTGCGGGGCGGCCCGGGCCCGGACGCCGCCGTGGAGTTCGGCCTGGACGACCTGCGTGCGCTGCCGCCGGTGGAGCGCACCGCCTTCGTCGAGTGCGCGGGCAACGGCCGGAGCTTCTACACCTCCCAGCAGGGACAGCCGGTCTCCGGCACCGCGTGGACCCTGGGTGCCGTCGGTGTGGCCCGGTGGCGCGGCGCGCGCCTGTCGGACGTGCTGCGGCGGGCGGGCGTCACCCGTCACGCGGTGGACGTCATGCCGCGTGGTCTCGACGACGAGTACGTCACGGGCGGCGTCAGCCTGGGCCGCGTGCGCAGGCCCCTGCCCGTGGCGAAGGCGCTGGACGACGTGATCCTGGCCTACGCCATGAACGGTGCTCCGCTGCCGCACGACCACGGCCGTCCCGTGCGGGTGCTCGTGCCCTCGTGGGTGGGCATCTCCTCGGTCAAGTGGGTCGGCGACATCGAGGTCTCGGCCGAGCCGCTGTACTCGCCGTGGAACACCGACTTCTACCGGCTGTTCGGCCCCGGGTTCCCCGAGGCCGGCAGCGTGCCGCTCACCCGGCAGACCCTCAAGAGCGCCTTCGAACTCGAGGCGGGCGCCGCATTCTCCGCGGGGGTCCGCAGCATCCTGCACGGCCGCTCGTGGTCCGGGGCCGGGGGAGTGCGGAAGGTGGAGGTCAGCACCGACGGCGGTGCCACCTGGCGGCGGGCCGGACTGCGCGACGTCCCGCGCCGGGACGGGTGGGTGCGCTGGACCGTCCCGTGGCGGCCGCGCACACCGGGCCCGGCCGTGCTGCTGGCGCGCGCCACCGACACCGCGGGGCGGACCCAGCCGGACGAGGCGGTGTTCAACACCCAGGGCTACCTCTTCGACGCCGTGGTGCGGCATCCGGTGGTCGTCGCCTGACGCGACGTCCTGGGTGGGGACAGGCCGCGCCGCTCCCTGTACGATGCGGACCACCGAGGTTACCGGCCGGTAGGTATGCCGTTCGCGGAGCCAGGGCGGAAGCGCCCGCCCGGCTCCGCGTTCCCGCAGCGACCCGGCCGTCCGCCCTTCGCCCCAAGGAGCAGCCATGCCCACGCTCGACCGCCAGGACGACGTCTTCATCCTCGACCTCGGGGACACCGAGAACCGCTTCCACCCCGACTGGCTCGCGGCCGTCGACGCCCTGCTCGACGAGGTGGAGAAGGCCGAGGGGCCGCGGGCCCTGGTCACCGCGGCCACCGGCAAGTTCTGGTCCAACGGGCTCGACCTGGAGTGGCTGTTCGCCCACGCGGACCAGTCCGGCGCGTACGTCACGGGGGTGCAGGCCCTGCTCGCCCGTTTCCTGACCCTGCCGGTGGCCACCGTCGCCGCCCTGCAGGGCCACACCTTCGCCGCGGGCGCGATGCTCTCGCTGGCCCACGACTTCCGTGTGATGCGCGCCGACCGCGGCTACTGGTGCCTGCCCGAGGCGGACATCAACATCCCCTTCACCCCCGGCATGTCGGCCCTCATCCAGGCCCGCCTGCACCCGCAGACGGCCCACGAGGCGATGACCACCGCGCGCCGCTACGGCGGCCTCGACGCGCTGGCCGAGCGCATCGTGGACCGCACGGCGGGCGAGGACGAGGTCCGCGAGGCGGCCGTGGCCCTCGCCCGCCCCCTGGCCGGCAAGGCGGGCGCCACGCTCGGCACGATCAAGACCCGCATGTACGGCCCCGCGCTGGAGGCACTCCGCCAGGAGGACGTCCCCCTCGGCTGAACCCGTACGGCGACGGGGCCCGGGGTCAGCGGGGGTCGTTGAGCCAGTCGCCCGGGAGGTCGTCGCGCACCCGGTCGAGCGCCTCCTCGGTGCGGGCCCGCGCCCACAGGCAGGTGCGGTCGTCCTCGCGGAGTATGACGTCGGGTCCGGCGTACCAGCGCGCGCCCAGGTCCTCACCGGGCGGGTACGCGGGGAACGGCAGCGGGGTGAACCGCCCGTCCAGGGCGTCGAAGTGGGCCTCGTCGAGGTCGGTGCGGAAGTCGCAGAGCTCGAACGGCTCGTGCAGCGACTCCGACAGGACGATCTCGACGCAGGCCCACGAGAAGCGGTCCAGCCACGCCGACCACCGCTCGGCCTCCTTGTCCGCGAGGTCCGGCTTCATGACGACCGGCGGATCGCTCTTGTGCAGGTCGGCGAGGAGGATGCCCCATGACGCGGCGCCCTGGTTCTCGTACCGGAAGACCAGCGCCTCCTCGCGTGAGTCCACGTGGAGCTGCTCGGGTGCGAGCAGCGTGTCGTGGTTGCTGGTGAGGTCCGGGCGCCGCCCGAAGAGCCGGTAGGCGTCGCGGAGCACGGCGGGGAGGGCGAAGCCCAGGCGCTCCTCGGCGGCGGTCAGTTCGGGCGCACCGTACCCGTCGCCCTCCTGCAGGGGCGCGAGCCAGTGCCCGGCGAAGCCGCGCACGAAGCGCAGGGCCCTGGCCGGGTCCGTCATGCCCGCGGCCAGCTCCCGCCGCACGTCGAAGTCGTCTGTCATGCCGCGCACGCTATCGCGCCGCCGGACCACTCCCGCCCGCCGCGGACCGCGCGCGATGCGCGCGGCCGGTCAGCCCGCGTGCGGGAAGGAGTGGTGCTCGTGCGCGACCACCCACCGGCCGTCCTGCTTGCGCAGCCCGAGGGTGAGGCGGAGCCGGATCCCGGGGTCCTGGGCGAGGTCCTCCGGGGTTCCGCAACGGAGCAGGGCGTACGCGAACGCCACGTCGTCGCCGGCGGTGACCTCCAGGGACACGATCTCGAAGGAGGCGCCGCGGGCCTGCCAGTCGAAGAACGGTGGCCACACCTGCCGGTACGCGGGGAGGCCGCGGACGCCGTCGTGGGGAGGCGGCACGTCGAACATCACGATGTCGTCGCCGTGGTCGGCGACCACGGCGTCCAGGTCGCCCCGGTGTACCGCCTCCGCCCAGCGCTCGATGAGCGTCCGGATCCGCGCCTCGTCGTCCCGCATGGTGCCGTCCTCCCGTGCCGCCGCCGCGGCGATCGCCGTCCGTCGCCATCCTGTCAGCCGAGGGTGATGGGGCGGAGGGGGTACACC
>NZ_JARAVK010000184.1:0-18499 GCF_033792765.1 Streptomyces sp. PA03-6a
CGGGAGTTCGGCCTCGACGGGGTCCTGGGGGCGGACGACTCCGCCGCAGCGGACCACGCCCATGACGCCGGACTTGAAGGTGAACTCCCCCGACACCGGATCCAGCGCGAACATCTCGCCGAGCAGGCCCTTGCGGAAGTCGTTGATCTTCGCGCAGGGGTTGCGCAGCCCCGTCACCTCCACCACGGCCTCGTCGCCGAGGTGCAGCAGGGTGCCGGTGGGCAGGCCCAGCAGGTCCACGCCGCGGGTGGTGATGTTCTCGCCGAGCCGGCCGGCCGAGACGTCGAAGCCCTTGAGCGCGAGCTCGTCGAAGAGTTCCTCGTGCATCAGGTGGACCTGGCGCAGGTTCGGCAGGTCGGGCTCGTAGGTCATCCGGAACTGGTGGCGGATCGTCTCGCCTGCGTGGACGTCCCCTTCGACGCCGAGCCCGGCGAGCAGCGTGACGGACTCACGATTGGGCTTGCTGAAGGCGTACGTCGCATGGCGGCTCACCGCCGTGACCCGGCCGGCCATGTCCCATCCCCACCTGTCCTCGGTCCGCGTGGCAGGCCGATCCTAGCCTCGAGCTTTCACGAGGTGGGCTGCCCGTAGGCGATCAGCCCCCACCACCGGCCCTGGACCAAGGTGATTAGGCTGGCGCGGTGACTGATGAGCAGGAGCGGGTCCAGCCGTCGGGAGTGTGGGCCACCGCGGTGGGGGTGGCCAGGGTGCGCGCGCTGGAGACCGAGCGGGAGGACGCGCTGTTCCGCGACCCACTGGCACAGGCCTTCGCCACCGCCGGCGGCCTGTGGCCCTCCTCGCCGCCGCCCGGTGACGAGACCGCGCGACGCCGCCGGCTGGCGGTCTCGTTCTCCATCGTCATCAGGACGAAGTTCCTCGACGACCTGTTGCTGCAGGCCTCCGCGTCCGGGGTCCGGCAGGTCGTGCTGCTCGGCGCCGGCATGGACAGCCGGGCCTTCCGGATGGACTGGCCCGAGGGCACCCGGCTGTTCGAGGTCGACACCGCCGCGCCACTGGACTTCAAGGCTTCGGTGCTGCGCCACGAGCGGGCCGTCGCACGCTGCGAGCGGATCACCGTCGCGGTGGATCTGCGTGAGGACTGGCCGGGCGCGCTGGCCGCCGCAGGGCACGACCCGGCCCTGCCGACCGTGTGGATCGCCGAAGGTCTGCTGATCTATCTGCCCGAGGACGCAGTGGAGCTGCTGCTGGACCGGATCAGCGCGCGGTCGGCGCCAGGCAGTCGGATGGGGCTGACGTTGGGCTCGCGCGGCGTGATCGAGCGCTTCGGCGCGGACGCCGTGCCGGGATCGGCGGCGTCCATGTGGGTCTCGGAGATGCCCGACGACCCGGTGGGCTGGCTGGCCGGGCACGGCTGGGAGGCCGGCAGCCACACCCTGCGCGAGCGCGCTGCCGCCTACGGCCGCCCGATCGGCACCCCGCCGCAGGGCGAGGAGCGGCCCGGCGGACTGATCTCGGCGGTCCGCCGGTAGAGCGCCTTCCGGTCCCCTGACGACCGACGGACCGTCACGAAACCTCGAGGCCGGATACTCGGACCGTGGACAGCTACGCGGGGGCGGCGACGCTCGAGTGGTGGGCCAACCGGTCGACGTGCCTGGGCTCGTTCGAGGTGCACGTCGAGATCGAGGTCGCCGGCTCCACCTGGACCTGCCAGGCGACACTCGCCGGCCCGCTCTCGGGGGAGGAGGGATTCGACTTCCTGATGGCCCTCGACCCGGTCTTCACCCTGCGCCTCGACGCGAACGGCACACTCATGGTCGACGTCATCGCGGTGCGCGACGGAGGGCGGCTCGCCCTCACCGCGCATGAGGCAACGGAATCAGGCGGCTCCCGGCAGTTGTGGCACTAGCCCCCGTTCAGTAACCCACCGGGTCTGCCTGCACCCGCCATCATCTCTGTTCGAGATGACCGGCATCACGATTCATCTCGCGCATCGAGGAAGCATGCGAACCGTGCCGACGCTGGAGCATGCAGCTGAGCAGCCAAAAGCCCGCTCGGCGACCGTCCAGCACACCCGGACCGCCTCGGCGGTTCACGTTACGAAGGGGTTCCGTGACCGCTTCCCCCGCTTCCCAGTCCCCGCAGGGCCCCACGCCCGCCGCGTCCGCCGAGGCCGCCGAGGCCGCCGAGGCCGCCGAGGCCGCCCGCAGCGTGCCGGGATGGCTGGTGGGGCTGCTCGCCGTGGCGTCGGGCATGTCCATCGCCAACCTGTACTACGCCCAGCCGTTGCTGTCCTCGCTCGGCCAGGTCTTCCACGTCGACACCGCCACGGCAGGCGCGCTGATCACCGTGACGCAGATCGGCTTCGTGGCCGGCATGCTCTTCCTCGTGCCGCTCGGCGACCGGCTGGAGAAGCGCCGGCTGGTCATCGCCCTGCTCCTCGTCGCCACCGTCGCCCTCGCGGTGGCCGGCTTCGCGACCAGCTTCGCGATGCTGTTCGCCGCGTCGCTGGTCAGCGGCGCCACGTCGGTGGTCGCCCAGATCCTCGTCCCGTTCGCCGCGAGCCTGGCGCCCGACCATTCCCGCGGCCGCGTCGTCGGCCGCGTCATGAGCGGCCTGCTCGTCGGCATCCTGCTCTCCCGCACGGTCAGCAGCCTGGTCTCCGACGTCGCGGGCTGGCGCTACGTGTACCTGGGTTCCGCGGTCCTGATGGCCCTCCTCGCCCTGGCGCTGCGCGCGGCACTGCCGCAGCAGGCCCCCACCACGTCGCTCGCCTACGGCCAGGTGCTGCGCTCCATGTTCCGGCTGGTGCGCACCCACCCCGCGCTGCTGCGCCGGGGGCTGTACCAGGCGGCGATGTACGCCGCGTTCAGCGCCTTCTGGACCACCGTCTCCTTCCTCCTCACCGGGCCGCGGTTCCACTACTCGCCGATCGGCGTCGGAGTGTTCGCGCTGGTGGGCGTCGCCGGTGCCGCGGTGGCACCGCTGGCCGGCCGCTGGGCGGACCGCGGGCTCGTGCGTCCCGTGACGGGCATCGCCCTCGCCGTGGCGGCGCCGGCCTTCGCCCTGGCGGGATTCGGGCAGCACCAGATCGTCCTGATCGCCCTTGCCGGGATCCTGATCGACATGGCCGTGCAGACCACCCTCGTCCTCGGCCAGCACACGATCTACCAGCTCGACGCCGGTGCCCGGTCACGGCTCAACAGCGCCTTCATGGCCGTCTTCTTCGCGGGTGGCGCACTCGGCTCGCAGCTCGGGTCGCTCGCCTACCACGCCGGCGGCTGGACGGCGGTGAGCGTCCTCGGTGCCGCCCTGCCGCTGATCTCCCTCGCCTACTGGGCGACGGAGCGCCGGCCCGGCCGCAAGGACACCGCGCCCGCGAGCGCGGCGGCCGTGATCCGGTAACGCCTCCGGCCGGCGGGCCCCGCCGTGCTCATCCCACCGTTCTCATCCCGTCGTCTCCGCCGCCGTCCGGGGGGTGATGTGCCGCAGCAGCGCCTCGACCGCGGGCGACATGTCTCCCCGGCGGCGGACCACCATGACCTTCCAGGCGGGCGCGTGCTGCACGAACCGGCGTACGGAGAGGTCCGGGAACCGGGCCGCGATCGACGCCGGCATGATGCACACCCCGAGGTCGTGCCGGACCAGCTCGGACGCCGCCACGATGTCGTTCACCTCGAACACCGTGGACCGCTCCACGGCGGCGGCCCGGAAGGCCCGGTCCACCGAGTAGCGGATGGCCCAGCCGGGCAGGAAGTCCACGAAGGGCATGCCGGAGATCTCCTGGAGGCGCACCAGATCCTCCTCGGCGAAGGCACGCGTCGGCGAGGACACCAGCAGCATCTCCTCGCGCGACAGCAGACGGGTCACCAGTCCCCGTTGCTGCTGCCGGTCGAGCGCCACCACGCCGAGGTCCACGGTGCCCTCGCTCAGCGCCTGCCGGACGTTGGCCACCGGTGCCTGCTGCAGACGTACGCTCACCCCGGGGTGCTCCGCGCGCAGTCCCGCCAGGGCGCGGTGCAGGCCGGCCCAGACGCCCTGCATGATGGCGACCGTCACGCGTCCGCGCACCTCACCCCGTACGGCGTCGACCACCGCTCGCGCCTCCTCGGCCGCGCGGAGCGCCGCACGGGCGGCGGGCACGAACGCCTCCCCCGCCGGGGTCAGCGACACGCGGTGCGTGGTCCGGTCGAACAAGGCGCTGCCCAGTTCCTTCTCCAGGGCCCGCACCGTGCCGGACACCGCGGACTGCACCACGTGCAGCCGCTGCGCCGCCGCCGTGAACCCGCCCTCCTCGGCGACCGCGACCACCACTTCCATCTGCCGCAGATCCATGCGAACCGCCGCCGTCCCTTTCCCGTGGCCCGAACCGGACGGTCATCTCCACCGGTGATGACCCACGCTGTCCAGCATCGCATCCGGTGACCGGAGCGCACGGCGACGTCACGGCCGTCCCGGTCGCCGCGAGCAACGGCACTCACCGCGAAGCGGCCGATCCGCAGGGTGACCGGCCACGGGGAATCGCCCCGCCGGGAACAGCATCGCCTCGCGTGAAGTTGCACAAACCACCACATGGCAGCAGGGACGGCACCCACTCCGAGGCGAATGCCCATGCGAGCGGAGCAGCACATCGTGACACCGGACGCCGACATCGCCTTCTGGGACGAGGGGGACGGCGAGGCGGTACTGCTCGTCCACGCCTCCTTCGGCGCCGACTGGTTCGCACCGCTCGCCGGGCTGCTCCCCGGCTTGCGGGTCGTACGCACCCACCGCGCCGGGTACGGCCGGAGCCGGGACCTGAGCGGTCGGCTGGGCGTCACCGACCACGCCCGGCACCTCGCGGAGGTGCTCACCGCCCGGGGGATCGGGCAGGCGCATGTGGTCGGCCACTCGACCGGCGGCACCATCACCCTGCAACTGGCCGCCGCGCACCCGGAGCTCGTCGGGTCGATGGTGCTGCTGGAACCGGCGTTCCCGTACGCCCCCGACGAGCCGGAGAGCGACGCCATGCGCCGGGCCGTCGCCGCCGCGGAGGAGGGCGACCTGGCGCGGGCCTACGGCTTCTTCCCGGGGAGCGTGTGCGCCCCCGGCTACCTGGACGTCATGACCCGTGTGCTCGGCACGGAAGGCTTCAGGAAGTCGGTGCTCAGCGGCAGGTACTTCTTCGACCACGAGCGAGCGGCGTTCGCCGCGTGGGACGCCGACGTGGCCGGCCTCGAAGGCCTGCCGCAGCCGGTGCTCCTGGTGGCCGGCGGCGAGGGGGAGCGCCTCAACAGCCCCTACCGGGCGCGGAACCGCGCGCTGGCCGGGCGGCTCGCCCGGGCCCGCCAGGTGACGCTCCCGGGCGTCAGCCACGCGATGCCCCTGGAGGACCCCTCCCTCGTCGCGTGGACCGTCCTCGACTTCATCCGGCGTCACCCCGTCGAGGCGGCGCATCGGCCGTCGGGGTGACGCTCCGCCCGCGTGCCGCGTCGCAGTGGCGACAGCGCGACGGCGGGCGCTTGCATCAGCACATGGCGACCGTACCCATCCCGCTGCGCACCCCGTTCACCGACCTCGTCGGCTGCGACGTGCCGGTCCAGCTGGCCGGCATGGGCTGGGTGAGCGGGCTGGACCTCGCCGACGCGGTGTCCGCGGCGGGGGCGCTCGGCATGGTGGGCTACCCGATGGTGCCACCGCCCGTCCTCACCGACCTGCTCGACGCGGTACGGCGGCGCACCTCCCGCCCGGTGGGGGTCAACTTCATCCTGCCGCTGCTCGAAGACGAGGCGTGCGTCGACGTCGCCGCGGAGCGGATGCCGGTCGTCGAGTTCTTCTACGCGGATCCCGTACCCCGCCTGGTCACCCGTGCCAAGCGCGGCGGGGCGCTGGCCGCCTGGCAGGTGGGTTCGGTCGAGGAGGCCCGGGCCGCGGCCGACGCGGGGTGCGACTTCGTCGTCGCCCAGGGCAGGGAGGCGGGCGGCCACGTGCGCGGGGTACGGCCCCTGCTCCCGCTCCTCGACGAGGTGCTCGACGCGGTCGACGTCCCGGTCGTCGCGGCGGGCGGCATCGGCACCGCGCGGTCCCTCGCCGCGGTGCTGGCCGCCGGGGCGCACGCGGCCCGCATCGGCACGCGGTTCGTCGCCACGCACGAGTCCGACGCGCACCCGCGGTACAAGGAGGCCCTGATCAGGGCGGGCGCCGGCGACACCGTACTGACGACGCAGTTCTCGACCGGATGGCCCGACGCGCCGCACCGCGTCCTGTCGGAGTGCGTCGAGCGCGCACGCGCCCTGGACACCGACACCGCCGGCGAGGCGGTGCTGGGCGGCGTGCCCGTACCCGTCCCGGCGTCCAGCCCGGTCTGCCCGCTCCGGACCACGACCGGGCACCTGGACGCGATGGCCCTCTACGCGGGCGAGGCGGTCGGCACGGTCTCCCGCATCGAGTCGGCCCTCGACGTCGTCCGCGAACTCGCGGACGGGGCCGCCCGGCTGCTGTGCAAGGCGTCCGGCGGCATCGGCAAGGAGTCCGCCTGACGGGCGTTCGACCGGCCGGCGGCCGCTGACGGGCCCTGCCCGCGCGCTTGACCGCCTCACTGTCAGACCCGTGCACCAAGATGCGGCACATGACGACAGTGATCGCTGCCCCGCTGATGTCCCGTGAGGACTACCGCTCCGCCGTCGACACGGCCCTGCAGGCGTGCGCCGCCTACTACGCCGACGGGACGAGCCCGCTGGACGACGCCGCGTACGACCTACTGGCCGGGCGCATCCGCGACTACGAGCTGGAGCACCCCGAGGACGTCCGGGAGGACTCCCCCACGGGCAAGGTGGGCGGTGGTGCCGCCCCGGCGGGCGATGTCGCCCACACCGTTCCCATGTTGTCCCTCGACAATGTGTTCAGCCCCGAGGAACTGGTGAAGTGGGACGCGTCCGTCGCCCGCCGTCTGGGCGCGCCGGTTCAGGGCGGCTACGTCACCGAGCCCAAGCTGGACGGCGCGGCCATCGCCGCCCGGTACGTGGACGGGCGCCTGACGCAGCTCGTCACCCGGGGCGACGGCACCTTCGGCGAGGACGTCTCCCATGCGATCGGGTCGATCGTGGGCCTGCCCCTGGAGCTGAACTCACCGGCCACCTTCGAGGTGCGCGGGGAAGTCCTGCTCACCCGCGAGCAGTTCGCGGCGGCCAACGCCATACGCACGGCCCACGGGGCGAAGGTGTTCTCCAACCCGCGCAACGGCACGGCCGGGACGCTGCGCGCCAAGGACCGCACCTACGTGATCGAGACGACCTTCTACGCGTACGGCGTGGTCGGTCTGACCGCTGACACGCACACGGAGATGATGGAGGCGGTCGCCGCCGCGGGGGTGCAGACCACGGCCGCGACACCGGCCGGGCCGCGTGTCTGCGGCACCGTGGAGGAGGTGCAGCGCCGCGTCGACGAGATCGCCGGGCTGCGCGCGGAGCTGCCGTTCGGCATCGACGGGGTCGTCATCAAGGCCGACGCGGTCGCCGAGCAGGAGAAGGCCGGGTTCGCCACCCGCCACCCGCACTGGGCGACGGCGTACAAACTCGCCGCCGCCGTCCGGCAGTCGAAGCTCCTGGCGGTGGAGTGGAACGTCGGACGCACCGGCATCATCGCACCGCGGGCCGTGCTGGAGCCGGTCGAGGTCGACGGCAGCGTCGTCCGGTACGCGACGCTGCACAACCCGAAGTTCATCCGCGACAGCGGCATGATGATCGGCGACACCGTCATGGTGTGGAAGGCCGGCGACATCATCCCCCGCATCGAGGCACCCGTGGTGGAACTGCGCACGGGCGACGAGACGCCCGTGGTGTTCCCCGAGTCGTGCCCGACGTGCGGCGGCGAGATCGACACCTCCGGCGAACGGTGGGAGTGCGCGGGCGGCACCGGCGGCGGATGCGGGCTGCTCGCCGCGCTGCGGTACGCCGTGGGCCGCGACCAGCTCGACATCGACGGTCTCGGCGTCACCTACCTGGAGGCCCTCGTCGACGGCGGCGCGGTCGCCGACGTGGCCGACCTGTTCGGCCTCACACGTGGGCAACTGGTCGACGCGACCCGCAGCGAGAAGCGCGCCGACACCGTGGTGGCGCAGATCGAGGCGGCCAGGGCCAAGCCCCTCAACCGGGTGTTCTGCGCGCTCGGCATCGTCCGCACGGGCCGTACGCTGTCGCGGGAGATCGCCCGTCACTTCGGCACGATGGACGCGATACGCGCCGCCGACGCCGACGCCCTGGCCGCGGTGCACAAGCTCCCGGCGGCCAACGCCCCCAAGATCGCGGCCCACATCGCGGCCATGGGACCCGTCATCGACAAGCTCGTCGCCGCGGGCGTCACCATGACCGAGCCCGTGACGCCGGCCGCCGCCGTCACGCCCGGCGAGGCGAAGCCCCTGGACGGTCAGGTCGTCGTCATCACGGGCGGCATGAACGGGCCCCTCGCCGGCAGGAACCGCAACGAGATGAACGAGCTCGTCAGCAACGCCGGCGGCACTTCCTCCGGCAGCGTGTCGAAGAAGACCACCATCCTCGTCGCGGGCCAGGGCGCGGGGTCCAAGCTCGCCAAGGCCCAGGAACTGGGCACGAGGGTGCTCAGCGAGCAGGAGTTCGCCGACCTGGTCGCCGGCTACCTCGTCTAGGGATCCGGGGTGCCCGCCATGGACAAGGAACTGCTGACCGGGGAGCTCTCGGGCTCGTGGGACAGGACGCGGCCGGCCCGCGACGCCCTCGTGGAACAAGGGGAGGTCGTGGTCGAGGCGGTGCTCGACGTGCTGCGCGACGAACGTTCACCCGTGGACCGGACCGTCGCCGCGGACGTGCTGTGCCGGATCGGAGAGCCCGCTCTCCTCCCCCTCGTGGAGGCGGTCGCGTCGGCGGGCTCCCCAGAGGCGCTCAGGAGGCTCCGTTGGGCCCTCGGACGATTGGAGGTGTCCGACCCGCTCGTCCTCGGGCCCCTCCTGACGCACCGGGACGCACAGGTCCGCATGAGCGCGCTGTCCTCCTTCCAGCGCCGGGGCGAGGCCGCGGCGGCGTTCGTCGACCTGCTGCTCCCCCTGCTGGGGGACCCGGACGACGAGGTCCGGCAGACAGCGGTCTCGACGCTCACGGCGATCGGCAGGGGAGCCGTCCCCGGGCTGCGGCACGTGCGGCAGCGGCCCGCGACCGGGCCCTGGACGCGCTCCGGGGCCCTGGAGGCGCTCGCGGCCATCGGCGGGCCTGCCGCCCTCAGCGCCCGGGACCTGGCGGCATGGCGCCGGCTGACCTCGATCAAGTTGCTCACCGAGGTCCCGGCAGGCATGCATCTGTGCGGTTCCTGGTACGCGCTCCCGACCTCCGATCAGGACGCCGTGCTCGCGGCGTTCGAGCTGGGCGACCCGGAGCCCGTCACCATCCGGACGGGCTCGGTGGCCTGGAACCACGACCGCCACCGTCGGGGCCGCGGCCTCCCGCACCAGGACTGCGCACGCGTCTTCGTCAGCCCCTCTCTGGAGGGCTGGACCCTCGTCTTCGGCCACTCCTCCCACGACGCCCACCACATCACCGACGCCGACGATCGGGAGGCGGCCCTGGAGGACGTCGTGCGCCGGCGGTGCGCCGAACTCGGCAGCAGGTTCGGAGCCGCGCACTGGTACGGAATGAGCTGCGGTGACGGCTGGACGGCCTGGTGCGTCGCCGAGGGCGGACAGGTGCTGCGCCACTACGACGCGTTCGTCGCCGAGGAACGTGGGGACGACGGCCCTCCGCACCCCGCCGAGTCCGGCCTGCTCCTGCCGCATCAGGACGACGGCTTCCCCCAGGGCGCCTTCGACGGTGTGGACCCTTCGGACCCCGAGGCTTTCCGCGCCCACTATCGTCAGGTCAAGGAGGAGCTCGGGATCCCCGACGTTTGCTACGCGACGGACATCGCGGCGCGCCTGTCGGTCGATCCCGGGGCACTGGGAGCGCACACCCGGGCCACCGGCCGCGGAGTCCTCGCGCTCACCGCCTGCGGCCGGGAACACGGTCACCCCGCGGGAGCGCTGCCCGTGTGACCCGCGTCAGCCGAGGCGGGTGAGCTTCGAGCCGATCGACGGCGAGGACAGGTGGCGGCCGAGGGCGACCGGCACCCTGACGGCGCTGTCGTCGTCCCCGACGGTGAGGGTGCCGATGGGGGCGCCGGCCGGCGCCGCGTGCGGGACGCCGTTCTCGGGGGCGTGCAGGGTGAGGCGGACCTTCAGTCCGCTCCAGCCGATCGCCTGGACGTCCTCGGCCGCGATGACCTCGGTGCGGCCGCCGAGGCCGTCGTCCACGTAGCCGACGACCTCACCCTTCCTGACCAGCGTGTCCGAGGAGAGGGCGCCCAGCGCGGCCTGGAGCAGGGTGTTGCTGCGGCCCAGCACCGTGTCGAGGATGTCGGCCTTGTGCTGCCCCAGCATCGCTCCGATGACGAGCTGCTGCGTGCCGCCGAACTCACGGACCGCCGCGAACAGGAGGTTGCCGCCCGCCTTGGTGCTGCTGCCGGTCTTGATGCCGACGACGCCGCCGGAGCCGACGAGCCGGTTGACGTTCCTCTGGACGTCGCCGTTCAGGTCCGTGTACCGGGTCTTGGCGGCGAGTTCCGCGAAGACCTCGTCCTTCATCGCCGCGTGCGCCAGCCTGACCTGGTCGCTCGCGGTGCTGACGGTGGTCGCCTCCAGGCCGCTCGGGTCGGTGTACGTCGTGTCGTCCATCCCGAGTTCCCTGGCGGTGGCGTTCATCTTCCTCACGAACGCCTCCTCCGTCCCGGCGTCCCAACGGGCCAGCAGGCGGGCGATGTTGTTGGCCGAGGGCAGCATGACGGCCTCCAGCGCCTCGTACTCGCTGAGCTTCTGCCCTGCGGTGACCTTGACGACGGACTCCCCCTCCGTCTGCCCGCTGCCGAACTGGTCCTCGGCCTTGCGGTCGACCTCGACGGTCTTGCCCTCGCCGTCGTCCCCGATCGGGTGGTCGCGCAGGATGACGTAAGCCGTCATCACCTTCGCGACGCTCGCGATCGGCACCGGCCGCTGCACGCCGAACGTACCGATGCGGCCCAGCCCTTCGGCTTCCAGGACCGCTTGGCCCTCGGCGGGCCACGGCAGCGACGGTCCGTCGCCGCCGAACGTGTAGGAGGGCGCCGCGGTCAGCTTCAGCGTGGGCGCCGGCAGCGGGCGCAGCGCCTGGACCACGCAGAAGACCACCGCCAGCAGCACGACCACCGGAAGCCAGAGCCTCACCGGGCTCACGGGGGTGTGCTCCTCCGCGACCGGTGGCGGTGGTGGGGGTGGCGGAGGAGGGTTCGTCAGCTCGTCCAGCAGCGTCCGGCGCTCGCCGGTGGCCACGGAGGGCTCCGCCGCACCGTTCGTCTCGTCCGGGTCCGCCGTCCGCCCCGACGACTCCTGCTGATCCGCCCCGCCGGGAGACTCGCCCGCCACGCCGACCTCCTCCACGACACTCCGCTGCCGAACCCCAGTTTCCGGACCGTGGCGGCCACGGCATCATGAGCGCCGCCAAAGGAGTGCCCGCCCTTCCGGTGGTGGCGGCAACCCGGGCGATATACGTTCGAAGGGGTGGGTTCGAAGAGGTCGAGGGGGCAGGACGGACGGCCACGGGCTGCCGTGGCGGGCCGTGAGCGCGCGCCCCAGCCCCGAGACCGCACGCCGGGAAGGTGCCTCCATGAAGGTCCAAGGGTGCGTCGCCCTCGTCACCGGAGCCAACCGCGGGCTCGGAGAGCAGTTCGTGCGGGCGCTCTTCGAGGCCGGGGCGGCCAAGGTCTACGCGGGAGCCCGCGACCCCGCGAAGGTCGGTGTCCCCGGCGCCGTCCCGATCGCGGTGGACATCACCGACCAGGAGTCGGTCCGTGCCGCGGCCGAGCAGGCCGGGGACGTGACGTTCCTGATCAACAACGCGGGCTCGACGACCCGCGCGAACGTCCTCACCGCCGACCTCGACGCGTTCCGTACGGAATTCGAGACGCACGTCCTCGGCACCCTCGCCATGAGCAGGGCGTTCGCGCCGGTCCTCGGGCGCAACGGGGGCGGCGCGATCGTCAACGTGCTCTCCGTGCTGTCCTGGGTCTCCATCCCGCGCACCGCCGGGTACGCCGCCGCCAAGTCCGCCGAATGGTCGATCACCAACGCCCTGCGGGTGGCGCTCGCCGAGCAGGGCACGCAGGTCACCGCGCTCCACGTCAGCTACCTCGCGACGGAGATGGCCGCCGCCGTGAGCGGTCCGAAGGCCGATCCCGCCGCGGTCGCCCGCGCCACCCTCGACGGCGTGGAGGCCGGAGCGGACGAGGTGCTCGCCGACGACGTCACCCGGCAGGTCCAGGCGGCCCTGCCCGGCGGCCCCGGCAAGCTCTACCCGCAGCTGCACGGCGGCGAGCCGCTGGTCTGACCCCCACACGACGGGACGGACGGCTACGGCAACCGGAGGTGCCCATGACGGACGGCAAGGCGTCACACGACCCCCCTGACCTCGCCGGCCAGACCGTCGTGGTGATCGGGGCCAGCGCGGGCATCGGCTTCGAGACCGCCCGCCGCGTACGGGCCGGTGGCGGCGAGGTGGTGCTGGTCGGACGCAACGCCGAGCGGCTGCGGCAGGCCGCGGACGAGCTCCGGCCCCTGAGCACGGCGGCCTTCGACGCCACCGACACCGACCGTCTCAAGGAGTTCT
This sequence comes from Streptomyces sp. PA03-6a, assembly GCF_033792765.1. Lineage (NCBI taxonomy): Bacteria > Bacillati > Actinomycetota > Actinomycetes > Kitasatosporales > Streptomycetaceae > Streptomyces > Streptomyces sp. PA03-6a. The sequence goes on from NZ_JARAVK010000184.1 coordinate 12,633, forward strand.
TCCAGGGCCTGCCCGGCACGGTCGACCACGTGCTGCTCACGGCCGGCAGCCCCTTCTACATGCCGCTCGCCGACATGGACATCGGGGAGGCACGCCGCCACTTCAGCGAACGTCTGGCCATGACCTTGGCGGTGGCGCTCCACAGTGCCGACAAGGTCCGCCCCGGCGGCACGCTGCTGTTCATCGGCGGCACCGGCGGCCGGCGCCCCGGCGTCGGCCTGGCCGTGACCTCCGCGCTCACCGCCGCCCTTCCCGCCCTCACCGCGAACCTGGCGCTCGAGCTGGCGCCGATCCGCGTGAACCTCGTCGCCGCCGGCTTCGTGGACACCTCCCTGTCGGCGTCGCTCCTGGGTGACCGACTCGAGGCCCGGCGCGAGGAACTGCGCGCCAAGCTGCCCATCCGGCGGGTCGTCGGCCCGGCGGACGTCGCCGCCCTGGCCACCCACATCATGTGCAACGACGCGCTCACCGGCGGGACGTACGACATCGACGGCGGCCAGAACCTCATCGCGCACTGACTCCAGGAGGCCGGCAGTCATGATCACATGGTTCATCACCGGCGCGGCCCGCGGATTCGGCCTGGAGGTCGCACGTCAGGCGCTGGAACGCGGTGACCGCGTCGTGGCGACGGCCCGCGACCCCCGGAACGTGGAGGAGGCGCTCTCCGCCTACGGCGACCGGGTGCTCGCGGTCGCCCTTGACGTGACCGACGAGGCGCAGGCCCGTGCGGCGGTCGACGCGGCCGTGTACGCCTTCGGCAGGATCGACGTCCTGGTCAACAACGCGGGCCGCGGTGTCCTGGGAGCGGTCGAGGAGACCTCCGACGCGGCGTTCCGGTCGGTGTACGAGACGAACGTCTTCGGTCTGGCCAACGTCACCCGCGCCGTCCTTCCGGTCATGCGCCGGCAGCGGTCGGGCCGCATCCTCAACCTCAGCTCCATCGGCGGTTTCCGAGGCGCGCCCGGCTTCGGCGTCTACTGCTCCACCAAGTTCGCGGTGGAGGGGCTCTCCGAGGCCCTCCACGACGAACTGGCCCCGCTGGGCATCCACGTCGTCATCGTCGAACCGGGCTATTTCCGCACCGACTTCCTCGACGCGTCCAGCCTGCACACCGAGGGTCAGGTGATCGCCGACTACGCCGCCACCGCGGGTGCGGTGCGCGACGCCGTTCCCGGCCTCAACCACGGCCAGCCGGGGGACCCGGTCAAAGGCGCCCGGGCCATGATCGAGCTCGCCGACTCCGGCCACCCGCCGATGCGGGCCCAATTGGGCAGCGACTGCGCCGCCGCGATGGACGGCAAGATCGTCCAGCTCCGCAAGGAGGCGGACGCCTGGCGGGCCCTGGCACTGTCCACCGACCACGACGACACCAAGTCCGCGGTCTGAGCCACGGGTTGCGCTCCGTCGTCGCTTCGCGACGATCCCTTGCCGGGCCAACTCTAGCTATATAGAGTTATCCGCATGACGCGGTCCCGACGCCCCTCGGCGCAGACCATCGCGGTGGTGCTGGCGCTGGCCGAAACCCCGACCGACTGGCGGTACGGCTACGAACTGTGCCGCATGCTCGACATCCGGGCGGGGTCGATGTACCCGATCCTGATCCGGCTGGCCGACCGCGGGCAGCTGGAGACCACGTGGGAGTCCGACGCACCGGCCGGACGGCCCCCGCGGCACCTGTACCGCCTCACCGGCGCCGGCTTGGCGCTGGCCGCCGGACTCGCCGAGCAGGAACGCGGCACCGTCACCGAACGGTCCCGGCTGCGTCTGGGGTGGGAGGGCGCATGAACCGCACGGGCCGGCTGGGCGCGGCGCTGGTGTGCGCCGCCGTCGACGCGGCCTACGTCCTGCTGCTGAGCCGCAGCAGCCCGCCGGCACCGGAGGAGGACCTCCTGTCGTACGCCGTGACCTCGGTCGTCCTGGCGGCGCCCGCGGCATTGGCCGCTGCGCTGCTCTGGGCCGCCTGGTGGCGCACGTCCGGTGTCCGGTTGGCCGCCATGGACGCCCCGGCCCGGCTGCTGACGGCGGCGGTCGCGACGCTGCCGGCCGACCGCCGCGACTGGGGTTCGGCGATGACCGCCGAGCTGGCGCAGGTGCCGGACCGCCGGGAGCGCGTTCGCGACCGGCTGTGCCCGTACCGCGCTGTTCCCGCCGCGCGGGCACCGCGCGGCAGTGCTCGCGGCGGCGGCGCTGGCCGCGGCGCTCGTCGCCGGCACCGGACCGGTGGTCGGTCGCGCACTGCCCGAACTGCGGCTCTTCGCGGTGACGTTCGTCGGCCTGGCAGGCGCCCTGGCCACCGTCGCCGTCTCCCGCGCCCGGCGACTGCGCCGCCCGGCACCCGGTCTGCCCACCGCGGTCGCGGGCCTGCTGGGCGTGGCCGCGTGCGTCGCCGTCACGGCCTACTCCCTGGGCACGGACGCCTCCGTCGTGCTGGCTCCCTCCGCCGCCGTCACCCTGGCGGTGCTGCTGGCCACGGGCCTGTGGCTCGCGCTCGTTCCGCCGCGGGCACTGACCACCAGCCGCCGTGCCCGTCGCACGGGCCTCGGCGTCGGGGTGGCGGTCGCCGGCGGGCTCCTCCTCTGCGCCCACCTCAACGACATCGCCTCCGGCGACAGCCTCGGCCTCTACCTGCTCACCGTTCCGGTACTGGCCCTGTTCCTGGCCTCGCTGTTCGTCGCGGCCGCCGACCGCTCGTTCCGGGCCGGACTGCAAGCCGCGGTGTGGGCGGTGGCGGCCACGTGCCTTCCGGCCTTCACCGTCTACGTCATAGAGGCGTTCCGCTACCAGCGGGCCGGGGTGCACCCCATCGACGGCGACCCGGTCTCCGGCCCGATCGGCCTGGGCCTGCACGAGGCCATCGGCTGGGTGCTCCTCTACGTACCGCTGGCGGCCCTCCCCCTCGCGGTCTTCGGCGCGGCCCTCGGCGCCGCCGTCAGCAGCCCTCCCGCCGGCGCCACGCCGCCGCCGAACTGGCGGCGGTGACAGCGGCCGCGCGAGCCGGTCCACGGGCCGGGGTCACCCGGCCGGACCGGCCGTGGTGCGGGCCGGTCACGGCGTGGTCAGGCCGGCCGGTGGCAGTGAGGGGGCGTGCCGTGCGCGCGGCTCGCGTCCGGCGATCGGAGGGATGATGGCCGGCGGCGTGCAGTCCCGTCGGGAGTGGATCGCCGGTGGTGACCGGCGGTGCCTCCCGGGGTTCGGCCACGTCGTGTTCGTACGGCAGGACGGGCTGCCCGGGGGCCCTCCCGTGACCCTGCTGCACGGGTTCCCCTCGTCCTCGCAGGACTGGGCGGTCGTGCCGCACCTGGCGGCCGGGGGTCACCGTGTGACCACGGTGGACTTCCTCGGACCCGGCGAGAGCGACAAGCCCTACCCGCACACCTACTCCCTGCTCGAACAGGCCGACCTCGTCGAGGCGGTCTGGGCGCTGGACGGCCACGCGACCACGGCTCTGGTCGCGCACGACTACGGGGTCTCCGTCGCCCAGGAACTCCTGGCCCGCGACCCGCACCGGGTCACGTCGGTGACCTGGCTCAACGGAGGCATCTTCCCCGACCTCCATCGCCCCATCCCCGAGCAGCGGGCGCTCCACGGCCCCCACGGGCCGGACCTGGCCGAGCACGTGGACGAGGGGAAGTTCGCCGCGTCAGTGGCGCGTCTGACCGGACGCCCCCTGCCGGGGGCGGTGCTGCACGACATGTGGGTCGGGACGCGGACGCGCGACGGCCTCAGAGTCCTGCCGGGCCTCCTGCGGTACATGGACGAACGGAAGGTGCACGCCGCTCGATGGACGGAGGTGCTGCGCACGTGCGAGGACGAGCAGCAGTTCATCTGGGGCCCGGCGGACCCCATCAACGGGGCCCATGTGATCTCGCGCATCGCGGAGTTCGTCCCCCGCTCCAAGCTGACCGTTCTCGACGACGCGCCCGCGGTGGGGCACTTCCCCCAGGTCGAGGCGCCCGAACTGGTCGTCCCCCTCCTGGCCGACTGGCTCGGCGGCTCGTCGGGCTGACCGGGGCCTCAGGGCCGCCAGACGTCGTGTGGTGATTCGGGGGCGGCCCCGGTGAGTTCCGGCTCCAGGCCCTGCGAGGGGGCGGTGCGGGGGCGTCCGGTCTCGGCGCGCCAGGTCTCGAAGACGAGGGTGGTGGCGGTGACCACGACCAGGCCCAGCAGCCAGCCGCCCAGGACGTCGCTGACCCAGTGGACGCCCAGGGCCACCCGGGTGCAGCCGACGCCGAGCACCGTGATCCCGGCGAGGGCCCACGGCAGCGGGCGCCACGCCCTGGGCACCAGGGGGAGCAGGGCGAGCAGCAGGACGGCGCAGGAGGTGGTGGCCGTCATGGCGTGGCCGGACGGGAAGGAGAAGCTGGGGGCGTGGGCGACCGGGTCCGGCAGGTGGGGGCGGGCGCGTTCGACGGTGTTCTTGGCGAGCAGCCCCGTCGTGGCTCCGGCGACCGCGGTGACGGCGGCCCAGGCCGCCAGGCGCCAGGCCCGGCGGGTCAGCAGCCACACCACCAGGACGGCCACCAGCGCGCGCAGCGTCGCCGGGTCCCAGACGACGTCGGTGAGGAAGCGGAGCACGCGCACCAGGCCCGGGTGCTGCAGGGCGGCTCGGTGCAGACGGTCGGCGGCGCCCTGGTCCAGGCGGCGCAGCGGGGGCCATCCGGATTCCACCAGCAGTACGGCGAGGGCGAAGGGCACCGCCATGCCGGCTGTGGCGGCCGCCGCGGCCGGCAGCCGGGCGCCCAGACGTGCGTCGGGTCCCAGGTGCGTGAAGTGGTACGGGATGCGCATGGGCGGGGCCTCCTTCGCCGGTCGGGTGTCACACGCCCGGGTCGTCGGCGGCGGGTTGCCGGACCCCGGCGCGCACCGCCTCCAGTTGCGCGGCGAACGCCAGGCCGAGGAAGAGCGCGACCGAGGTGAGGTAGGACCACAGCAGCAGCGCGACGAAGGCGCTGAGCGGCCCGTACATGCTCGTGAAGGATCCGCTCGCCCCGACGTACAGGCTCAGGGCCCAGGTCGACACGCTCCACAGCACCAGATACACCGTCGCGCCGAAGGCGAGCCAGGTGTAGCCGGGCTGGGCACGGCGGGGTGAACGGCGGAAGATCGCGCTGGTGGCGAGCACCGCGAGGAGTATCCCGAGCGGCCAGCGCAGGAGGTCCCAGGCGTGCGTGGTGGCGGCGTCCAGGTGGTAAACCTGCGCCAGGGCCCGCGTCAGATGGCCTCCCAGGACGGTGAGGACGAAGCTGAGGCCCAGCGGCATGCCCGCCAGCACGGCCATCACCAGGCCGCGGCTGTACTTGTACAGGAACGGGCGGTCGCGCTCCACGCCGTAGATGCGATTGGCGCCGCGTTCGACCTGGCACAGGCCGGTGGTGACGTTGACGACGGAGAACAACAGCCCCAGCCACAGGGCCGCCTGCCCGCCGCCGTCGCCCTGCCGGTGGCTCTGCCGCAGGGCGTCGTCGATCACCTCCTGGCTGGGTCCGCTGGCGATCCGGCGGACGGTCAGTTCGGCGACGCGGCCGATGTCGTCGGTGTGCAGGACGCTCGACAGTCCGATCACGGCGATGGCGAAGGGGACGATCGACAGGACCGTCTGCAGGGCCAGCGCGCGGGAGTGGCTGAAGCCGTCGGCGTAGCGGAACCGCACGAAGGAGTCGCGCAGCAGGCTCCAGCCGCCGTACCGGCGCAGCGCGGCCCAGGCCTCGTCGCCGGACAGCTCGTCGCCCTGGACGTCGCGTCGTTGCGGGACGCGGGTGGCGGTGCCCATCGTTCTCCTGACCGGTACGGCCGCGGGGTGGCGGCGGGGGTCTCAGCCGCCGGGGGTGACGGCTCGGTCGTCGTGCCGCGGGGCACGCTTGGTGGCG
>NZ_JARAVK010000185.1:0-18449 GCF_033792765.1 Streptomyces sp. PA03-6a
CCGGGACGGGGACCCTGGGCGGGGTGCGGGTGCGCCACTACCAGGGGGTCACGGACATCGCGGACGCCGCACGCGTCGCCTCCCCGCTGGTGCGGGCGGAGCTCGCGGCGGCGGCGGAGGGCTTCACCGTGACCCGGGTCCCGTTCGACGCCTGGATCGACGAGGACGGCCGGCTGCGCAAGGTGCGGCAGCGCTTCACCTTCAGCAACGGCGGGGGCGCGGGCGTGCGGAGCGCGCCGGCGCAGGTCACGGTGGTCTCGACGACCGGGATGTACGGATTCGGGGCGCCGGTGCGGATCACGCTGCCCCGGGAGACCGACATCTACACGGGGAAGATCGTTTCTGCGACCGGCCCCTGAGGGCTTGCCGAAATGGCCCGTCCGTGTCATGCACGGACCGTGCACCAGTCCCTACGCTGGGCGGGGAGGAGGTGGTGCACGTGGCGGTGTGGCTCCTGGACCAGGACGACCAGGTCCACGTGGCCCTCGCGGAGATCGAGCTGTGCTGCGAGCTGATGATCGCGGCGTCGGCGACGACCGAGGAACGGCTGAGTTCCGAGCGCATCGACGAGGTGCTGAACGTGAGCCCCCGCGTGCCCGCGCAGGGGACCCGGTGGTCGGCAGGGGCCGGTCGCTAGCTCCGGAGCAGCCGGGCTATGGCGGCGGTGGCCTCGGCCACCTTGTCGTCGGCCTCCGGTCCGCCCTTCGCCGCGGCGTCCGCGACGCAGTGCCGCAAGTGCTCCTCCAGCAACTGGAGGGCGAAGGACTGCAGAGCCTTCGTACCGGCCGACACCTGGGTGAGGATGTCGATGCAGTACACGTCCTGCTCGACCATCCGCTGCAGACCGCGGACCTGCCCCTCGATGCGGCGCAGCCGCTTGAGGTGCTGGTCCTTCTGTTTGGCGTAGCCGTGCTGGTGCCCGTGCCCGTCCCCGTGCTCCGGAGCGTCCCCGGCGTCGTCCGCCGGCGACTGCGCCTGTTCCTCGGCGCCACCGGTCTCGATGACCGTCATGATGTCCCTCCTGCCCCCTATACCCCGGCAGGGTATATCGTACCGAATTCGCCCCAATGTGCGAGGGTGCGCGCAGAACCCCAGCTAGGGCGCACCCGCGGTGATGAGCGACACTGTAGGACGCCGGTTAGCTGTTGCCGGATGATGCGCCTAGCATCAATGCGACCGAAACCGATGTATTCCGAGGACTTCACGTGCGCTTTCGTCTGACCCCCAGGGAGACGAGCTTCTACGACATGTTCGCCGCATCCGCGGACAACATCGTCACAGGGTCGAAGCTCCTCATGGAACTGCTCGGGGCCGATTCGGCCACCCGCTCGGAGATCGCGGAACGGATGCGTGCCGCGGAGCACGCGGGGGACGATGCCACGCACGCGATCTTCCACCAGCTGAACTCCTCCTTCATCACGCCCTTCGACCGGGAGGACATCTACTCCCTGGCGTCGTCCCTCGACGACATCATGGACTTCATGGAGGAGGCCGTCGACCTGGTGGTGCTCTACCAGGTCGAGGAACTGCCCCGTGGGGTCGAGCAGCAGATCGAGGTGCTGGCCAGGGCGGCCGAGCTGACCGCCGAGGCGATGCCGCACCTGCGGACCATGGACAACCTCACCGAGTACTGGATCGAGGTCAACCGGCTGGAGAACCAGGCGGACCAGATCCACCGCAAGCTGCTGGCCCACCTCTTCAACGGCAAGTACGACGCCATCGAGGTGCTCAAGCTCAAGCAGATCGTGGACGTGCTGGAGGAGGCGGCGGACGCCTTCGAACACGTGGCCAACACCGTGGAGACCATCGCGGTCAAGGAGTCCTGACCCCGGTGGAGACGTTCTCTCTGGTCGTGACCATCGGCGTCGCGCTCTTCTTCACGTACACCAACGGCTTCCACGACTCCGCGAACGCCATCGCCACCTCCGTGTCCACCCGGGCGCTGACCCCGCGGGCCGCGCTGGCGATGGCCGCGGTGATGAACCTCGCCGGCGCCTTCCTCGGCACCGGGATCGCCCACACCGTCAGCGAGGGCCTGATCGAGACGCCGCACGGGCAGACCGGCATGGCGATCCTCTTCTCCGGGCTGGTCGGGGCGATCGTCTGGAACCTGATCACCTGGTACTACGGGCTGCCCTCCTCCAGCAGCCACGCGCTCTTCGGCGGCCTGGTGGGGGCGGCGCTGGCCGGCGGCACGGGGGTCATCTGGTCCGGGGTGGTGGACAAGGTCATCCTGCCGATGTTCCTGTCGCCGGTCGTCGGGCTGGTCGTCGGCTACCTGGTGATGCTGGCCATCCTGTGGATCTTCCGCAAGGCCAACCCCCACAAGGCCAAGCGCGGCTTCCGCATCGCGCAGACCGTCTCGGCCGCGGGCATGGCGCTCGGCCACGGCCTGCAGGACGCGCAGAAGACGATGGGTGTCGTCGTGCTCGCGCTGACCATCGCCGACGTCCAGGAGGAGGGCGACGGGATCCCGCTGTGGGTGAAGTTCGCCTGCGCGGCGATGCTCTCGCTCGGTACGTACGCCGGCGGCTGGCGCATCATGCGCACCCTCGGCCGCAAGATCATCGAGCTGGACCCGCCGCAGGGCTTCGCCGCCGAGACCACGGCGGCGTCGATCCTCTACACGACCGCCTACATCTTCAAGGCGCCGATCTCCACGACGCACATCATCACCTCGGCCATCATGGGCGTCGGCGCGACGAAGCGGGTCAACGCGGTCCGCTGGGGCGTCGCGAAGAACATCGTGACCGGCTGGTTCATCACCATGCCGGCCGCGGCGCTGGTGGCCGCGCTGGTCTACGCCGTGGTGCACGTGGCCTTCGGCTGAGCCGGGGACGACCCGCCCCCGGGTACGAAGCAAATGGGCCCGCCCCCCGAACGGGGGGCGGGCCCTTCGCCTTGCGGTGGCACCGCCATGCAGCACCGCAGGACGGCTGTGGCCGGCTGCGGGACGGATCAGCCGAAGCGGCCGGAGATGTAGTCCTCGGTCGCCTGGACGGACGGGTTGGAGAAGATGCGCTCGGTCTCGTCGATCTCGATCAGCTTGCCGGGCTGGCCCACCGCCGACAGGTTGAAGAAGGCGGTGCGGTCGGAGACGCGCGCGGCCTGCTGCATGTTGTGGGTCACGATGACGATGGTGAAACGCTCCTTGAGCTCACCGATCAGGTCCTCGATGGCGAGGGTGGAGATCGGGTCGAGCGCGGAGCAGGGCTCGTCCATGAGCAGGACCTGGGGCTCGACCGCGATGGCGCGGGCGATGCACAGACGCTGCTGCTGACCGCCGGACAGGCCCGAGCCGGGCTTGTTGAGGCGGTCCTTGACCTCGTTCCAGAGGTTGGCCCCGCGCAGCGACTTCTCGACGATCGTGTCGAGGTCGCTCTTCTTCTTGACGCCGTTGAGCTTCAGGCCGGCCGCGACGTTGTCGTAGACCGACATCGTCGGGAACGGGTTGGGGCGCTGGAAGACCATGCCGACCGTGCGGCGCACGGAGACCGGGTCCACGCCGGGGCCGTAGAGGTTCTCGTCGTCCAGGAGCACCTTGCCCTCGACGCGGCCGCCGGGGGTGACCTCGTGCATGCGGTTGAGGGTGCGCAGGAAGGTGGACTTGCCGCAGCCGGACGGGCCGATGAAGGCCGTCACCGTGCGCGGCTCGATGTTCATCGAGATGTCGTCGATCGCCCTGAAGCCGCCGTAGTACGCGGAGAGTCCGCTGACGTCGATTCGCTTGGCCATGGTGGTGATGCTCGCAATCCTTGGGTCGCTGATGTTGGCCGCGTCAGCGACCGGTCTTCGGGGCCTTCCAGCGCGCGATGCCGCGCGCCATCAGGTTGAGGATCATGACGAAGGCGATCAGCACGAGTGCCGCCGCCCACGCCCGGTCATAGCTCGCGTCGTTGCCGTTCTGGTACTGCTGGAAGATGTAGAACGGCAGCGAGGCCTGGGGGCCGTTGAACGGGTCGTTGTTGATCAGGTTGTTGCCGAAGACCAACAGCGCGATGGGGGCGCTCTCGCCGGCGATGCGGGCGACCGCGAGCATGACGCCCGTGGTGATGCCGCCGATCGCGGTCGGGATGACCACCTTCACGATGGTGCGCCACTTGGGGACACCGAGCGCCAGCGAGGCCTCGCGCAGCTCGTTCGGGACGAGCTTGAGCATCTCCTCGGTGGAGCGGACGACCACCGGCATCATCAGGATGGCCAGGGCCATGGCGCCGGCGAAGCCCGAGGGGCCGAAGCCCAGCAGCAGGTTCCAGGTCGACAGGATGAACAGACCGGCGACGATCGACGGGATGCCCGTCATGACGTCGACGAAGAAGGTCACCGCCAGGGCGAGCCGGCCCTTTCCGTACTCGACCAGGTAGACGGCGGTCAGCATGCCGATCGGAGCCGCGATGGCGGTGGCGATGCCGACCTGTTCCAGGGTGCCGATGATGGCGTGGTAGACACCGCCGCCCTCGCCGATGGTCAGCACGCCGTTCATGGAGTGCGACAGGAAGGCGCCGTCGAGGATCTTGACGCCCTTGCTGACCGTGGTCTGGATCAGCGAGTACAGCGGGAGCGCGGCGAGGATGAAGGACGCCCAGATGACGCTGGTGGCGACCCGGTCCTTGGCCTGGCGGCGACCCTCGACCGCCGTGGCGATCGCGTAGGTGCCGAGCACGAACAGCAGGACGGCGATCAGGCCCCACTGGAGCTTGCTGTCCAGGCCGGCACCGAGGCCGATGCCGACGGCGAGCACGAGCGCACCGGCCGCGATGCCCGCGGGGGCCCACTTCGGGAGCCGGCGCTGGGCCAGGGCCCGCTGCGGCACCGCGGGCGCGGAACGCTTGTCTGCTACTGCGTGGCTCATGCGTTGGCCCCCGAGTATTCCTTGCGCTTGGCGATGATCGCGCGGGCGGCGCCGTTGACGAGCAGGGTGATGACGAAGAGCACCAGACCGGAGGCGATCAGCGCGTCACGGCCGAACTCGTTGGCCTCGCCGAACTTGGCGACGATGTTCTGGGAGAAGGTCCCGCCGACCGGGTCCAGGACGTGCACCGACAGGATGGGCGCGGCGGACAGCACCGTGGCGACGGCCATCGTCTCGCCGAGCGCGCGGCCGAGGCCGAGCATCGAGGCGCTGATGATGCCGGACCGGGCGAAGGGGAGCACCGACATGCGGATGGTCTCCCAGCGGGTCGCGCCGAGGGCCAGGGCGGCCTCCTCGTGCATCCGCGGCACCTGCCGGAAGACCTCGCGGCTGACGTTGGTGATGATCGGGAGGATCATGATCGCCAGCAGTATGCCGACGGTGAAGATCGAGCGGGCCGCGCCCTGCGGGTCTTCCTTCTCGAAGACGACGGTCCAGCCGAGGTACTCGTCCAGCCACATGTTGAGGCCGGTCAGGTGCGGGACCAGGAACAGCGCGCCCCACAGGCCGTAGATGATGCTGGGCACGGCGGCGAGCAGGTCGACGATGTACGACAGCGGGGAGGCGAGGCGGCGCGGCGCGTAGTGCGAGATGAACAGCGCGATGCCGACCGCGATCGGGACCGCGATGGCCATCGCGATGATCGAGCTGACGATCGTGCCGTAGGCCAGCACCGCGATGCCGAAGACCGGCGGGTTGGCGTTGGCGTTCCACTCGAAGGTGGTCAGGAAGTTGCCGTGGTCCTTGGAGATCGCGTTGATCGCGCGGATCGTCAGGAAGATCGCGATCGACGCCATGATCACCAGCAGCAGGATGCCCGAACCACGGGAGAGGCCCGAGAAGATCTTGTCGCCGGCGCGTGTGACGTTCGCCCCGGCGTGCTTCGCGGCCGTTGGCGGGGTGGGGTTCTGTGTAGTTATAGCCATCGGTTTTCTCTCCGGTCTGGGTGGGGGATCACTCCCCCGGCGGCGGTGCACCGGAAGTGCGACCGGCCCCGCGACGTGTGTCGCGGGGCCGGTCGACTGGGTTAGGACAGGGCGTCCACGGTGGAGCGGACCTTCGTGGCGATCTCGGCCGGGAGCGGCGCGTAGCCGGCCTCGGACAGGATCGACTGGCCCTCCTCGGAGGCGGTGTAGCCCAGGAAGGACTTCACCAGCGGCAGGGTCTCGGCCTTGTTGCCCTTGTCGCAGGCGACCTCGTAGGTCACCAGGACGATCGGGTAGGCGTTGTCGGCCTTGGTGGTGTAGGCGGCGGACATGTCCAGGGACAGGTCGGCACCGGTGCCCACGACCTTCGCCTGCGCGATGCCGGCGGAGGCGTTGTCGGCGGTGGCCTCGACCGGGGCGGAGGCGCCGGTGTCGACCTTCACCGTCTTGATGCTGTTGGCGGTCGCATAGGAGAGCTCGAAGTAACCGATCGAGCCGTTGACCTGCTTGACCTGGGCCGCGACACCGGCGGACTTGGCGGCGGACTGGCCGCCCTTGCCCGCCCACGCCTTGGCGTGCTCGTACGGCCACGCGTCCTTGGCGGCACCGTTGAAGTACTTGGTGAGGTTGTCCGTGGTGCCGGACTCGTCCTGGCGGTGGAAGGTCTGGATCTTGGAGCTGGGGAGCTTGGCGTCCGGGTTCAGCTTCTTGATCGCCGCGTCGTCCCAGGTGGTGATCTTCGAGTCGAAGATCTTGGCCAGGGTCGGGGCGTCCAGGACCAGGTTGTCCACGCCGGAGACGTTGTAACCGATGGCGATGGGGCCGCCGACCATCGGGATGCTGATGCCGGTGCCGTCGGTGCAGACCTTCTTGGACGCCTCGACCTCTTCGGGCTTCAGCGGCGAGTCGGAGCCGGCGAAGCCGTCCGTGCCGTTGTTGAAGTCGATGATGCCCTCACCGGAGGACGACGCCTTGTAGTTGATCTGGGCGTCGGTGCAGGCCTGCTGGTAGTTCTTGACCCAGGCGTCCATGGCGTTCTGCTGCGCCGAGGAGCCGGAAGCGAGGAGCTGGCCGCCCTTGTCAGCGCACTTGATGCTGCTGGACGACGTGGGCGCCTTGCTGCTGTCGCTGCCCGCGTCCGTGTTGTCGTCCGAACCGCACGCAGTGAGCATGAGGGCACCGGAGACCGCGACCGCGCCGACGGCCAGGGCGCGGAGCCCGCTCTTACGCTGAAGCTTCACCTTTGGTGATTCCTTCCTGAAGCCCGCCGGTGGACGGCGAAGCAGAGGTATGGATTTCTGCATCCACCCGGCGGCTGCTCGCTCACCGGTAAGGCCGAAATTAGGCAGATCAGGTGAAGTGGTCGACGGCCGAGGGTGAACGCAAGGTGAACCTCGCATATCAGTGCGGTGCTGTAGCCCACACCGAGTGGCGTACGTCTCAGCGTGCCACCGTCACAGGCGCGTTCCGCGCAGGAACGCGTCGAGCACGGCGCGGTCCCGCGCATGGGTGAGCCGGTTGCGCGCGGCCGCCGGCGGCAGCCAGAGCATGCGGTCGACCTCGTGGTTCGGGGCGAAGGAACCCTCGCGCGCCTCGGCAGCCCAGTAACGCACGATCTTCGTGCGCCCCTCCACGACGTACGTGGAGGAGGGGAGCACCCGCCCGGGCACGCAGTCGAGCCCGGTCTCCTCCTTGACCTCGCGGAGCGCGCCGTCCAGCGCCGTCTCCCCGCGTTTCAACTTCCCCTTGGGAAGCGACCAGTCGTCGTACTTGGGGCGGTGGATCAGCGCGATCTCCAGGCCCTCGTCGAACGGGGAGCGGCGCCACAGCACCGCTCCGGCGGCGAGGATCGGGGTGTCGGCGGTTCCGGTGGAGGCGATGGCGGTGCTCCTTTCCGGGCTGCGGGTCAGGGGCCGCTCCCGCGGGCGGGCCGGACGGTCGGCGCGACCGTCAGCGCGACCACAGGTGGGCGAAGGCGTACCGGGCCGCCTCCACCTCCAGGCGCTGGTCGGCGTGGAGCACGCCCAGCGCGTAGGCGGTGGCGGGGGCGATCCGCGGGGTGCGGGCGGCGGCGGTGACGGCGGTCGCGGCCTCCGAGGCCTCGCGGTGCTGCTCCAGCACCCGCGCCGCGGCGGCCAGCCGGGCGGCGGAGTCCCCGTCGTCGCAGGCCAGCACCTCCTGGGCGTAGCGGCGCAGGCGCAGCAGGACGCGGACCCGGTTCCACGCGGCGTCCTGGCGTTCCGCGGGCAGTTCGCCGGCGAGCGCGGCGTGGAGCGTCTCGCCGTTGTACGGGTGCCGTGCGCGCGTCAGCGGCAGTGCGGCCGCGGCCTCGGTGAGCCGGGTGTGGGCCTGCTCCGCCAGCAGCGGCAGCACGGTGGCGGCGGGTTTGCGCGCCGTGGGGGACAGCGGCACCTCGGAGGCGAGCACCGCCACCGCGTCCACCACCGCGTGGAACCGCGAGGAGCCCATGGCCTGCAGGGCGGCGGAATGGGCCCGGGTCCGGGCGAGGGTGAGCTGACGTTCCAGCAGGGCACCGGCCCGGGCGGCGCCCACGGCGAGCGGGCCGCTCGCGGCGCCGCCGCGTTCGGCGGCCTGCGGCGGAGCGGGGGAGCGACGGGTCCCGGCGGCGTGGGCCACCGCGGTCAGCGGTTCCGGGACCTCGGCGGGCGCCTGGGGCGCGGCCGTCGTGCCGCGCGGGGTCTCCGCGACGCCGCCCAGGCGCTCGCGGGGCGGTTCGGACGCTGCCGCCGCCAGGTCCGGCACGGTGGGCACCGGCAGCCACAGGCCGAGGTCGTCGTCGGCGGGAGCGGCGGGGATGCCCCCGGTGTCCTCCGCGGAGGCCAGCCGCTGCAGTGCGCCGATCAGCCGGCTGAGCCGGGCGGCGTAGCGGTGCTCGCGGCCGAGGGTGTCGGTGAGCCAGCCGAGCTCGGCCCGCAGGGGGTCGGCCCAGCCCGGGTCGGTGAGCGACCCGAAGGTGTGCAGGGTGCCGGCGATGCGGCGGGCCGAGCGGCGCATCTGGCGGCCGCTCTCGGCGGTGTCGTCCTGAGGCCGGCCGGGTTCGCCCTCACGTGGTGCCAGTGCGCGCAGGAAGGCCGTGGCCTCCTCCCGCAGGTACTGTCCGAGGACCGCACCGGCCTCACGGTCGGGGAGCCCGCCGGCGGTCAGGCCGGCGGGCGTCGCTGCCGTGTCAGGGTGTCGCTGGGCCACGCCGGCGCCTCCGCGCATCGATGAGCATCTCCTGGATGTGGGGCAGCGGACGCCCTTCGGCGTCGGTGCTGTGCCGGGTCCAGTCCCCGTCCGGGCCGAGCCACCAGGACGAGGTGGAGTCCGAGGTTCCGGTCTCCAGGAATCGGTTCAGGGAGGCGCGGTGCGCCGGGTCGGCGACCCGGACCAGCGCCTCGATCCGGCGGTCGAGGTTGCGGTGCATCATGTCGGCGCTGCCGAGCCACACCTCGGGGTCCCCTCCGTTGCCGAAGACGAAGACCCGGGAGTGCTCCAGGAAGCGGCCGAGCACGCTGCGCACCCGGATGTTCTCCGACAGCCCCGGCACCCCCGGGCGCAGCGCGCAGATGCCGCGCACCCAGACGTCGACGGGCACGCCGGCCATGGAGGCCCGGTAGAGGGCGTCGATGATCGCCTCGTCGACCATCGAGTTGGCCTTGATCCGGATGTACGCGGGCCGGCCCTCGCGATGGTGGGCGATCTCCGCGAGGATCCGCGAGACCAGCCCGTCGCGCAGGCTGCGCGGGGCCACCAGCAGGCGGTTGTAGGTCTCGCGGCGCGAGTAGCCGGAGAGCCGGTTGAACAGGTGGGACAGGTCGGCGCCGACCTGCGCGTCGGCGGTCAGCAGCCCGAGGTCCTCGTAGAGCCGGGCGGTCTTCGGGTGGTAGTTGCCGGTGCCGACGTGGCTGTAGCGGCGCAGCGTGTCGCCCTCCTGGCGGACCACGAGCGACAGCTTGCAGTGCGTCTTCAGCCCGACCAGGCCGTAGACGACGTGGCAGCCGGCCTCCTCCAGCTTGCGGGCCCACTTGATGTTGGCCTGCTCGTCGAAGCGCGCCTTGATCTCGACCAGCACCAGCACCTGCTTGCCGGCCTCGGCGGCGTCGATCAGGGCGTCCACGATCGGCGAGTCGCCGGAGGTGCGGTACAGCGTCTGCTTGATGGCCAGGACGTCCGGGTCCTGTGCGGCCTGCTCCAGGAAGCGCTGCACGGAGGTGGAGAAGGAGTTGTACGGGTGGTGCAGCAGCACGTCGCGCTCGCGCAGCGCGGCGAAGACGTCGGTGGCGTGCGCGGACTCGACCTCGGCCAGGTCCGGGTGGGTGCCGCCGACGAACTTCGGGAACCTCAGCTCCGGACGGTCCTGCGCGGCGATCGCGAACAGCCCGGTCAGGTCGAGCGGTCCGGGCAGCGGGTAGACCTCGGCGTCCTCTATGTTCAGCTCCTGGACCAGGGTGTCCAGGGCCTGCGGGGAGATCGACTCCTCGACCTCCAGGCGGACCGGGGGACCGAAGCGGCGCCGCAGCAGCTCCTTCTCCAGGGCCTGGAGCAGGTTCTCCGTGTCGTCCTCCTCCACCTCCAGGTCCTCGTTCCGGGTCACCCGGAACATGTGGCTGTCCAGCACCTCCATGCCGGGGAACAGCTCCTCCAGGTGCGCGGCGATGACGTCCTCCAGCGGGACGAAGCGCTGCGGGCCGGCTTCGAGGAACCGGGACAGGATCGGCGGGACCTTCACACGGGCGAAGTGGTCGTGACCGGAGACCGGGTTGCGCACGGTGACGGCCAGGTTCAGGGACAGGCCGGAGATGTACGGGAACGGGTGCGCCGGGTCGACGGCCAGCGGGGTGAGGACCGGGAAGATCTTGTTGCGGAAGAGCGTGAAGAGCCGGGCCTGCTCCTTCTCGGTGAGGTCGCTCCACCGGATGATGTGGATGTCCTCCTCGGCGAGCGCCGGGGCCACGTCGTTCTGGAAGCAGGCGGCGTGCCGGGCCATGAGCTCGCGGGCGCGGGTGAGGATGTTCTCCAGCACCTTGGTGGGCGACAGGCCGGAGGCCGAGCGCTGGGCCACGCCGGTGGTGATGCGGCGCTTCAGGCCGGCGACGCGGACCATGAAGAACTCGTCCAGGTTGCTGGCGAAGATCGCGAGGAAGTTGGCCCGTTCGAGGAGGGGCGTGCCGGGATCCTCGGCGAGTTCCAGCACGCGCTCGTTGAAGGCCAGCCAGCTCTGCTCGCGGTCAAGGAAACGGTTCAGCGGGAGCTCTTCGTCCGTGCCCTCGTCCACCGCCGCGTCGGCCGCAAGGGCCTCACCCGACTTCTCCGCCGGCCGCGGCACGGTCGCGAGGCCGTCCAGGCGCTTGAGTTCGGGGTGCAGGGGCGGGACGACGTGCGGGCGGCCGTAGGCCGGGGACTGCTCCGCCGGGGGCTGTTCCGCCGGGGTCTCGGACGCGGTGGGAGCACCGGAGCCGGACCGCTCGGTCCGGGCGTTCGTCGGGAAATTCATCGAGGCCATGGGTGCGAGCCCTCCTCCGGATCCGGCACGTCGTTCACCTGGACGGCGGCGCACGGAACCCGGCCACCGACCATGCCTCCATTGTCCCCGGCGCGCCGGGATACCGGCAGGTCGAGAGGGGGGAGGTGGGTCGCGGCGGGCGTCTGCATTCACAGATGCTCGCAAGCGACTTTGAATCGCCGGTAACGGGCAGGTGGCGGTCAGGAAATCGCCGTACGTACCGGCCGTGTCCGGACGGTCACCCGGATGGCTCCGCCGGGGGCCCGATCGGCCCCCCGCGGGAGCCTCAGGTCTCCGTCCGGTACATCAGGTCGACCTCGTGCGTGGTGAAGCCGAGACGTTCGTAGACGGCGAGGGCGGGGGCGTTGTCCGCGTCGACGTAGAGCATCGCGGTGGGCAGGCCGCGGTCGTGCACGAGGTACCGCAGCCCGATGAGGGTGAGTGCCCGGCCCAGACCGCCGCCCTGCTCCTCGGGGTGGATGCCCAGGACGTAGACCTCGCCGAGGCGCTCGCGCTCGTGCACCTTCGTCCAGTGGAAGCCGGCCAGCCGGTCGCCGCGGAAGGCGAGGAAGAAGCCGGCCGGGTCGAACCAGGGCTCGGCCTTGCGGTCGTCGAGGTCGCGCTGGGTGAGGCTGCCCTGCTCGGGGTGGTGCGCGAAGGCGGCGGCGTTGACCGCCAGCCAGGCGGCGTCGTCCTGCCCGGGGACGAAGGCGCGCACGGTGACGTCGGCGGGGAGCACGGGCTCGCCCAGCGGGGGCGCGCCGGCGCCCTCCTCCAGGGGGCGGCGCAGCTGCCGCAGCTCGCGGAAGAGGGCGAGGCCGAGCAGCCCGGCCAGGTGGCGGGCGGCGGGGTGGCCGCCGTGCGCCCACACGCGCAGCCGTTTGCCGGAGGCGGCGAGCAGTGCGTGGCCGAGGGCGCGGCCGTGACCCTGCGCGCGGTACGCGGGGTGGATGACCATCTCGGCGGCGGGGGCCTCGACCGGGTCGGTGTCCTCCAGTTGGGCGTACCCGACGAGCACGCCGTCGCTCTCGACCACCAGGTGGCGTACGCCCTCACGGGCACCGCCGCGCAGGTTCAGCCGGCCCTGCTCGGAGACCGCGGCCTGGCCGTCGACCGCCGCGGCCGCCTCGATCAGGGCCAGGACCGCCTCGGCGCGGCCGGGGCTCAGCGCGTCGAGGGTCTCGATCCTGCGGGGGCCCACGGCGGTCTGCTGCGCTGCTGCGTCGGTCATGGGACCGAGCTTACGGCCGTGCGGGTGCGGGAGGTGTCCATCGGCACCAGTGCCGCCGCACCGCAGGCCACGGCCGCCGCGGCGGCGAGGGCGGGCCAGTAGCCGGTGGCCGAGATGAGGGCGGCGCTCAGCGGCGGGACGACGGCGGCGGTCAGGTTCTGGCCGGTGTTGTGGACGCCGAGGGCACGGCCGGACCAGGACGGGCCGGCGCGTTCGGCCGTGGCGGTGAAGGACAGGCCGTTGGTGCTGGCGGTGATTCCTATGGACAGGACGAGGGCGGCGGCGGTCACCGGGGAGGGGAAGGCCGCGGTCACGGCTGCCGCGGCGACCACCACGGTGGTGGCGACGGCGAGTTGCCGCATCGGCCGCAGCCGGCTGCCGACCCGGTCCGACCAGCGCCCGGCGGCGATCCGGAAGCAGGCCCCCAGCACCTGTGCGACGGCGATCAGCCGGCCGGCCCCGACCGGGGACCAGCCCCGGGTGTCCACCAGCAGCACCAGGGCGAAGGCCCCCGCCGTGAACTGCGGTACGACCAGCAGCGCGCCCGCGCCGTGGATCCGCCACAAGGTCGCCGAGCCCCGGTAGGGGTTGGCCGCCGACGCCGCGCCGGGACCGGTCCGCGGGCGTACCGGGTCGGCGGCGAACAGTGCGACCAGGCAGGCGACGACCCCGCACACGGCGGCCAGGAAGCCGAAGGCGCCGTGCACCCCGTACGCGGCGGCGAGCGGGGGCATGGTCAGTGCGGCCACGCCCATGCCCAGCGGGGTGGCGGTCTGCCGGATGCCCATGGCCAGCCCGCGTTCCCCGGCGGAGAACCAGCCCATGACGAGGCGTCCGCTCGCGGAGTACACCGAGGCACCCGCCGCTCCCGCCAGGGCGAGCAGCGCGCCCAGCGCCGTCGTGCCGCCTCCGGCGCCCACCGCGCCGGCCGCGACGGCGAGCAGCGCGGCGGCGCCGCCCAGCCCGGTGGCGATGACGACGCGTTCGCCGTACCGGTCGGCTGCGGCGCCCCACGCGACGAGGGCGGCGACCAGCCCGGCGGTGGGGCAGGCGATGAGCAGCCCGATCTGCGGCAGCGTCAGGTGCGCCGTGTCCCGCAACGTGGCGGCCAGATAGGGGACTCCGTAGACGAAGGCGCAGGCGGCGGTCTGTGCGGCGGTGCCCAGGGCGAGCATCAGCCAGCGACGGGGCATGGGTGCACCTCCTCGGTCGGTGGTGGATCCAACTATGTCGCTTGTTTGTATGGCGAGACAGATCATTCCGGTGGGTGAGACGGAATGCCCGGCTGCCCGTCATGTACCGATCAGTCGAAACCTGCCCGTAACCGCAAAGCCACTGACAACTACGCGCGTTGACAATAGGCTGCGGCCGTCCTCCGCCTCCATCCATCGTTCACGTCCAAGGGGACCCATGTCAGTGACCCACCCGCGTCGCCGTGCCGCACGCCGCGTCGCCGCCGCGACCGCCGGCCTGGCGGCGGTCGGTGTGCTCGCGATAGCGAGCCCGGCCGCCCAGGCCCACGAGACCCACCACGGGGGTCACGGCCACGGCAGCCGTACCGTCGACCTCCAGCTGCTCGCCGTCAACGACTTCCACGGCAACCTGGAGCCCCCGGCCGGTTCCTCCGGCCGCGTCACCGAGCTCCAGGCGGACGGCACCACCAAGACCGTCGACGCCGGCGGCGTCGAGTACCTGGCCTCCAGCCTGCGCACCGCCCGCAAGGGGCAGGAGCGTTCGCTCACCGTCGCCGCCGGCGACATCGTGGGCGCCAGCCCGCTGCTGTCGGGCCTGTTCCACGACGAGCCCACTGTCGAGGCCATGAACAAGCTGGGCCTGGACGTCACCGGCGTCGGCAACCACGAGTTCGACGAGGGCAAGGACGAGCTGCTCCGTCTGCAGAACGGCGGCTGCCACCCGGTCGAGGGCTGCTACGAGAAGGGCCGCAAGTTCAAGGGCGCGGACTACCCGATCCTCTCGGCGAACGTCGTCAACGAGAAGACCGGACGCCCGCTGCTCAAGCCCTACACCATCGAGAACGTCAAGGGCGTCCGCGTCGGCTTCATCGGCGTCACGCTCGAGGGCACCCCGAACATCGTCACCGCCGAGGGCGTCAAGGGCCTGAAGTTCCTCGACGAGGTCGAGACGATCAACAAGTACACCAAGGAGCTCAAGCGCAAGGGCGTCAACGCCGTCGTCGCGCTCGTGCACGAGGGCGGCTTCCCCGCCTCCTCCGCGTACAACTACGACTGCGACGCCGGCGGTGCGGGCACCGGTCTGTCCGGCCCGATCGTCGACATCGCCAAGAACACCTCGGCGGACGTCGACGCGCTGGTCACCGGCCACACCCACAACGCGTACGTCTGCACCATCCCCGACCCCAAGGGCAACGACCGCCTGGTCACCAGCGCGGCGTCCTTCGGCCGGCTCTTCACCGAGCTCGACATGAAGTACGACCTGCGCACGCACGACATCGTGCGCGCCTCGGTCGAGGGCTCCAACCACGTCGTGGACCGCACCCAGACCAAGGCCGCGGACATGACCTCGCTGATCAGCCGCTGGCAGACGCTGGCCGCCCCGGTCGCGGGCCGCACCGTCGGCTACATCTCGCAGGACATCACCCGGGCCGGCAACGAGTCCGCCCTCGGCGACCTCATCGCCGACGCGCAGCTCGCGTACGCCAAGACCCTCGACCCCTCGGCCACGATCGCACTGATGAACCCCGGCGGGATCCGCACCGACCTGGTGCACAAGGCCACCGGCAGCGAGGGCGACGGCGTCGTCACCTACGCCGAGGGCTTCGCGGTCCAGCCGTTCAGCAACACGGTCAACCTGCGGACGCTGACCGGCGCCCAGCTGGTCACCGTGCTCCAGCAGCAGGTCAGCGGCAGCAACGAGGCCGCCCCGAAGATCCTGCAGATCTCCAGCGGCCTGACCTACACGCTGGACCTCACCAAGACCGGTGCCGCCCGTGTCGTGACCGACTCGATCCGTCTCGGTGGCGCCCCGATCGACCCGGCGGGCAGCTACCGCGTCGCGATGAACTCCTTCCTGTCCGGCGGCGGTGACGGCTTCGGCGAGCTGGCCAAGGGCACCAACGAGCTCGTCGGTGGGGACGACCTGGCCGCGCTCAACGCCTACCTGACCGCCAACTCCTCGGCCTCCGCGCCGCTGGCGGCCCCGGCGGCGAACCGCATCACGATCGTCCAGTAATACGCGGCACGAGCGGGCGGGTCCCGCGACCGTGCTCCGCCCCGGGGGCGGCCGTCGGCACCGACGGCCGCCCCCGTTCTTCGCGGCGGGCCGCCCGCGACCCCGCTCTCGTGGCGGCGGCCCCCGCTGCCTACGCTGTGGACATGACGACTACGGAGCGACGGCGGTTCAGGTCCGGCACGGTGATCCTCGGCGGCATGGGCGTGCTGGCCGCCGCGCTGACCGCGTGCGGCTCCGACCCCGACAAGCGCTGCGTGGACCCGGACACGTACCGGACGCTCCCGGTCGAGGAGTGCGACGACGACGGCGGCCACGGCCGCTACTACTACGGCGGCAGCGTCCGCAACGGGAAGGCCAAGGGCGGCAGCTTCGACAAGTCGTCGGTGAAGACCGGGGGCTTCGGCGGCCACGGCTCGGGCCACGGGTCCGGCGGCGGCTGATGCGCCGGTACGCCGTCGAGCCGCGCCCGGGCTGGCAGCGGATCGTGGAGGACCAGGGCGTCGTCTACCCGCTGACCCGTCATCCCGACGGCTCCCTGCGGCCGTACTGGGACGAGAGCGGGTACTACGCGTTCTCGCTCCCGGAGGTCGAGGCCCTGGAGGAGACCGTCGCGGAACTGCACGCGATGTGCCTCGCCGCCGCGGAGCACATCGTGGCCGAGGACCGCTTCGCCGAGCTCGGCGTCCACGACCCGCACCTGGCCGGGCGGATCGCCGAGTCCTGGCGGCGGCGCAGTGAACTCCCCTCCCTCTACGGCCGCTTCGACCTGCGCTACGACGGGACCGGCCCGGCGAAGCTGCTGGAGTACAACGCCGACACCCCCACCTCGCTGGTGGAGGCGGCCAGCGCCCAGTGGTTCTGGATGGAGGACCGTTTCCCCGGTGCCGACCAGTGGAACTCCCTCCACGAACGCCTCGTCGACGCGTGGCGGCGCCAGGCCCCGCTGCTGCCGCCCGGCCCGGTGCACTTCGCCCACACCGAGGCCGACGAGCTCGGCGAGGACCTGATGACGGTGGCCTACCTGCGGGAGACCGCCGAGCAGGCCGGACTCGACACCCACGCCCTGTCCGTCGAGGCGATCGGCTGGGACGAGCTGTCCGGGCGCTTCGTCGACGACCGGATGCGCTTCATCCGCAGCTGCTTCAAGCTCTACCCCTGGGAGTGGCTGGCCGGCGACCCGTTCGGCGGCCACGTCCTGGACACCCTCGACAACGGCGGCGGCACCGGCACCACCTGCTGGATCGAGCCCGCCTGGAAGATGCTGCTGTCCAACAAGGCGCTGCTGGCCGTCCTGTGGGAGCTCTACCCGGACCACCCCAACCTCCTCGCCGCCCACCTCGACGGTCCCCGCGACCTCGCCCGGACCACCGGCTGGGTCGCCAAGCCGCTGCTCGGCCGCGAGGGCGCGGGCGTCACGGTGCACCGCGCGGGCGAAGCCGCCGTGCCGCGCGCCGACGAACCCTGCTGCTACCAGGAACTGGCCCCGCTGCCCGTGTTCGACGGCAACCACGTGGTGCTCGGCGCATGGGTCGTGGCGGACGAGCCGGCCGGGCTCGGCATCCGCGAGTCGGCGGGCCTGGTCACCGACACGTACGCGCGTTTCCTGCCGCACGTCATCCGCTGAGCGGGCGCGACCTCGGCGGCACAGGGTGACCCGTCGGCCGCAGTGCGTGGGCTGAAGGCGCTTACCCCTTGCCGGGCAGGGGAGTTACCAGCGGAAACACTTTCCTCGGCAGTAACTTGTGGCCCACCATGGGCAACCCTGTCCCTCCAGACCCATCGACGTGTCCGGGTGGTCCGCCGTGTCCCAAACGCACCAAGAGCCCGTCTATGACGAGTTGTCCGACGCCGCTCTCACCGAGCGGGTACGGGCCGGAGCACCGACCGCCTACCCGGCGACCGAGGAACTGCGCCGCCGTCACCTCCCGGCCGTCCTCTGCTACGCACGGCTGTGCACCCGCGGACAGTCCGCCGCCGACCAACTCGCGGCGCAGGCCTTCGCGCTGGCCTGGCAGGAGGTGCACCGGGGGGTCGACCCGCGCGGTCCCTGGCGGCACCGGCTGCTGATGCTCGTCCACCAGGCCGCCGCCGTGTGGGCGGGCGGCAGCCGCCGTGAACGGCTCGGTGACGAGTACGCCGCCTTCATCGACGACATCCGCGGCGCCGAGCAGCGCGTCCCCGGGCTCCCGGGCCTGCCCGTCAACCCTCGGCTCCACCTGGCCGAACGCTCCGTGCTCTGCGGCGCCTTCGCCGTGCTGCCCCAGCACACCCAGGGCGTGCTGTGGCACGCGGTCGTCGAGCGGGAGGGCGACGCCGACGTCTCCCGCTGGACCGGCGACCGGGCCCCGGAGCTGCCCGACCTGACCGCCAGGGCCCGGGACGCGCTGCGCGAGGCCTACCTGCGGACGTACCTGGAGCGCAGCGAGGACCCCCGGTGCAAGGGCTTCGGCCGCCTCCTCGACGCCGCCGCCCGCCGTGACGACGCCCGGCAGAACGAGGACGTGGAGCAGCACCTCGCGCACTGCCAGGGCTGTGCCGGTGCGCTTCAGACGCTGATCGTCCTCGAACGCGACCCCCGGCCGCTGCTCGCCACGGCCCTGCTCGGATGGGCGGGGCCCGCCTACCTGGCGGCCCGGTCCGCCCCCGCGCTGCCCGCCACCGCAC
>NZ_JARAVK010000186.1:0-18445 GCF_033792765.1 Streptomyces sp. PA03-6a
GGGTGGGGGAGAGCGCCCAATCCTCCAGCAGGGCGCGCAGGCCCGGGGCGTTCGTGGCGTCGACGCGGTAGGCGAAGCGCCGCGGGGGCTCGTCGGCGAGGACGGTCTCCTCGAAACGCACTCCTCCCCGGAGCCCGATCGTGCGGCCCGTGGCGGTCGGCACGGCGGCCGTGACGGCGCCGAACCACGCCGTCCAGCCCGCGGTGTCCTTGGCGAGCGCGGCGTGCACGGCGTCGGGCGGTGCCGTGACGTCGGCGGCGAAGACGAGACGCAGCGGCGCCGAGGCGAGGAAGCCCAGGTCCACCTGACGTGTGGGGCGCAGTCGGCGGGTCATGGGCCGTACGGTAGTTGAGGAACCGTCAGTTGTCTGCGGGACCCTCGCGCAGGGCGCCGCCCGGCTCGGCCTCCGCGGGCTCGCCGGCGACGATCAGGTCCGACAGGTGCTCGGCGATCTCCGCTCGGAGCACCTCGGGGATGCCCGCGTCGGTGACGAGGGTGTCCACGTCCTCCAGGGTGGCGAAGGAGCTCAGGCCCACGGTGCCCCACTTGGTGTGGTCGGCGATGACGACCACCCGGCGTGCGGAGCGGACGAAGCGCCGGTTGGTCTCCGCCTCGGCGAGGTTGGGGGTGGACAGGCCGGCCTCGACCGAGATGCCGTGGACGCCGAGGAAGAGCAGGTCGAAGTGGAGCGAGCCGATCGCCCGGTCCGCGACGGGGCCGACGAGGGAGTCCGAGGGGGTGCGCACACCGCCGGTGAGGACGACGGTCGCGGCGCCCTCGCGGCCGCCGCCCGCGCCGCGGGCCGCGGAGTGGAAGACGTCGGCGACGCGGACGGAGTTGGTGACCACGGTGAGGTCGGGCACGTCGAGGAGGTGCTGGGCCAGGGCGTACGTCGTCGTGCCGCCGGTGAGCGCGATGGCGCTGCCGGGGGTGACCAGGCGGGCGGCGGCGCGGGCGATGGCCTCCTTGGCCCCGAGTTCGAGGCCCGCCTTCGCCTCGAAGCCCGGCTCGTGGCTGCTGGCGGGGGCGACCGGCACGGCGCCGCCGTGGACCTTCTCGACCACGCCCTGACGGGCGAGCGCGTCGAGGTCGCGGCGGACGGTCATGTCCGACACGTTCAGCTTCCGGGTCAGCTCGTTGACCCGGACCCCGCCGCGGCGCCGGACCTCGTCCAGGATCAGCGCACGCCGCTGTTCCGCGAGCAGGTTCTGGTTGTCGCTCACCCGAGGTCCCGTCCCATCCTCTGATGTGATCCCGATGCTGCCCGGACCGGCAGTCTCGCCATCCTTCCACGACCGCCCCCGCCGGACGGGGGACGAAGGGCGCGGGGTGACCGGTCCCACACGTACCGCGTGTGACACGTTCGGGTGGCATTCGTGAACACCTCTGTCCAGTACTGGTACGTGTGCCCGATTCTGAATACGCGCGATGCCGTACGCGCGTCACGGGGAACGTACGGGGAGGCGATCGCGATGCGGTCGGATACGGTGAGGACGGAACTGGCGCTGGAGTTGCTGGTCCACGGCGTCGGCGGGACGACGCCGCAGACGATGCTCAACGACCCGCGCATCACGCGCGTCTGCGGTGACGACACCGCCGGGATCTACCGGCGTGCCGA
This sequence comes from Streptomyces sp. PA03-6a, assembly GCF_033792765.1. NCBI lineage: Bacteria > Bacillati > Actinomycetota > Actinomycetes > Kitasatosporales > Streptomycetaceae > Streptomyces > Streptomyces sp. PA03-6a. The sequence continues at coordinate 1,619 of NZ_JARAVK010000186.1, forward strand.
CGACGCCGACGCGGAGCGGCGTCCGCAGGAGTACGGCGAGGGCCCGGTGCCCGACGCCTACTCCTGGTGCAATCTGACGTCCGGGGACGGCAGTCGTGCGCTGTGGCTGCTCCTGCTGCCCTTCATGGTGGCCAACCTGGCCCACTGGATGCGGCCGCCGGTCTCCCGGCCGCGCCTGGACCGGGCGTACGACGTGCTGGTGCGGCTGCTGGCGCTGTCGCTGACGGTGCTGCTGGTGGCGGCGGCCTGCGAGGTCGCGATGGACCTGGTGGCCTGGCAGTGCGCGGGCAACGCGGCCTGCGCGGGCGGGAAGAGCTGGCTGTCGTTCCTCGCCGCCGGCGAGCCGGGGCGCCGGATCGCCGCCGGGGCCGCGCTGCCCGTCGGGCTGACCCTGTTGCTGTGGTGGCTCTCCCGGCGCACCTGGTACGCCTACGAGTCCCAGCGGCCCCTGCCGGGCCCCCATCCGCAAGAGCCGGAGGGGCCGGACGTCACGCCGCTGGCCCGGCGCGGCTTCTGGTACGGGCGGCGGCTGGTCGCCAGGCTCCGTGCGGCCCACACGGCGGCCGGGCTGCTCACGGTCGCGGTCGCCCTGGTCGTCCCGCCGCTCGAACGGGACATGGACGTCGGCGGGATCCGGATACTCGCTGCGGTCGGCTGGCTGCTGACGGGCGCCCTGGCCGGGTTGGCGGTCGCGGCGATCGCCGTGACCTGCGGCATGGGACGCAGCGAGCACGCGCCGGACGAGGCCCTGGACCCACGGCTCGCCCGGGCGATGCTGGGCGGTACGGCCGCCGCGCTGCTGGCCACGGCCGGATACGCCTGCTGGCACCGGCCGGGATGGAACGCCGGCGGGCGGCTGCCCGCAGGGGAGGCCTTCGGCTGGCTCGCCCTGGCACAGGGGTTGTTGCTCGTGGTGCTGGCATGCGTCGCCCATCTGATGCACCGCTCCGGTGACGGGCGGGCGGAGCTGCGAGGCCTCGGCGGGCCGGCGGTGGCCCTGCTCGCGTGCTCGCTCGGTGGGGTGCTCACCGGAGGGATCGCCCAGCGGGTCGCGGACTGGCTGGACCGCGGGGCCACGCCGGGCAGCGGGGACGGAGCCGTCGCCGGGCCGCCCGTGCTGCTGTCCTGGCAGGCATCGGCGATCCCGGTGCTGCTGTTGGTGCTGGCCGTGGTGGTCGTCGTGCGCGGCAGGAGGCTGCTGCGCCGGACGCGGGCGCTGGTGCCGAAGGTGGAGTCCGACTATCCGGGGGAGGAGCACGAGCCGGCGCGCAGCCGCCAGATCGCCCTGGCCCGCGCCAGGGCCGAACTCACCGATCAGGCCGCCTTGTTCATAGGGGTCATCGGGACGGTGGCCTTCCTGCTGGGCGCGGGGGCGCTCGCCGGGGCCTGGCTGAGCGGTGCCGTCCCCGGGCAGGCCGGGGCCGACCCGCCCGGATGGGTGGGCACGGTCGCGGAGACCGCCCAGGCGCTGGGCTCCTGGCTGGTCGGCGCCGGGGTGGTGGCCCTGATCGCGCTCGGCCGCAGGGCCTACCGCGACGCCGGGGCACGCCGCACCGTCGGCATCCTCTGGGACGTCGGCACCTTCTGGCCGCGCGCCGCGCACCCCTTCGCACCGCCCTGCTACGCCGAGCGCGCGGTGCCGGACCTGACCTGGCGCATGACGACCTGGACGCGGGCCCACCACGGCCGGATCATCCTCTCCGGGCACTCCCAGGGGAGCGTCCTGGCCGCGGCGGCGGTCTGGCAGCTGGATCCGGCGACCCGGGCGCGGATCGCCCTGCTCACCTACGGCTCGCCGCTGGGCCGGTTGTACGGGCGCTGGTTCCCCGCCTACTTCGGGCCCCCCGCGCTGACCTCGCTCCACGGCGAGCTGCACGCCTGGCGCAATCTGTGGCGGCGTACGGATCCGATCGGCGGGCCGGTGCACCTCGACGAGCCCGGGCCACCGGTCGACCGGGCGCCGCTGCCCGATCCTGCGGCGTACGGCAGGACGGAGGAACACCCGCTGCCCGCGCCCCTGCTGACCCACTTCGACTACCAGGCCGACCCGGCCTTCGCGGCCGAGCGCGGTGCGCTGCTGCGCTGGCTGTACCGCAACGTGGAGGGGGTGCTGCCCGGGCAGGGTCAGGGCAGCGGGGGAAGGTCCTCCGGGTAGAGCAACTGCAGCTCCTCGTGGCTGGGCTCGCTGATCCGGGCGAGCCGGCCCGCGTGGCGCTCGACCATGGCCTCGAAGGTCTGCCGCGCGGTGCGGCCGTTGCCGAAGGCCGGGCCCTTGGGGATCGCGGTGAAGTACTTGTAGAGCGCCTCGCCGGTGTCCTCGGAGAGCTGGTACTCGTGCTCCTCGGCCTGGGCCCGCACGATCCGCAGCAGCTCGACCGGGGTGTAGTCGTCGAAGGTGATGGTCCGCGAGAAGCGGGAGGCGACACCGGGGTTGGCGGACAGGAAGTGCTCCATCTCCGCGGTGTAGCCCGCGACGATCACCACGACCGCCTCGCGGTGGTCCTCCATCAGCTTCACCAGGGTGTCGATGGCCTCCCGGCCGAAGTCCCGGCCGGAGTCCTCGGGGGCCAGGGCGTACGCCTCGTCGATGAAGAGCACCCCGCCGCGGGCGCGTTCGAAGGCCTCCTGGGTGCGGATGGCGGTCGAGCCGATGTGCTCGCCCACCAGGTCGACGCGGGCCACCTCCACCAGGTGGCCGCGCTCCAACACGCCCAGGGTGGCCAGGATCTCGCCGTAGAGCCGTGCGACGGTCGTCTTGCCCGTGCCGGGGGAGCCGGTGAAGACCAGATGGCGGCGCGGGGAGGGGGCCTTGAGGCCGGCCTCGCGGCGTCTGCGGCCCACCGCGATCAGGTCGATCAGGGAGCGCACCTCGCGCTTGACGTTCTCCAGGCCCACCAGCGCGTCGAGTTCGGCCAGCACCTCGTCCGAGGGACGGGTGTCCCCGGCCGGGGCCGGGGCCGGGGCCGGCGCGGGCACGGCCGCGGGCCCTGAGGTGCTGGTCGGCGCCACGGGCAGTCCGCCGAGCAGCCCGAACGACGTGGGCGCGGGCTGCCGCTCGCCCGCCGGAGCCGGCACACCCGACGACGACTCCGGCACGGTGCGGCGCTCACCGCTCTGGTCCCCGGTGCAGTCCTCCGTCACCGGGCCCGGCTCCGCGAACTCGTAGCCGCCGCGCGCACAGCGCTCCGTGCGGCAGCGGGTGAGCGTGGAGCGGCAGCCGTCGATGATGTGGAAGCCGTAGCCCCGGCTGCCCGTGACCCGGCAGCCCGTGAAGGTCCCGCGGCCGCCCGCGGAGACGTAGAACCCGGCCTCGGCCGGGTTGGTCACGACACACCGTTCCAGCGTGGGATCGGCCCCCTTGGTGACGATGACCCCGGTCGCCGTGTCGTCGATGGTGCAGGCGGACAGCGTGCCGCCGCTGCCGTGGTCACGGAACCAGGCACCGGTGGAGGCCTCGCGGATGCGGCAGTCGTCGAGCTGCACGGTGGCGCCGTCGCTGACCGAGACCGCGGTGTTGCGGACCTGGGAGATGTCGCTGTCGACCACGTCGGCGCGCGAGCCCCGGTCGAGCACGAACAAGGCGTCGGGTACGTCGTGCAGGCGGCAGGAGTCGAGGACGGCGGCCGCCCCGTCGCTGACCCAGACCGCCGGGTAGTCCCCGTGGCTGTCGTGGATCTCGCACTGGTTGGCGTCCACCCGGGTGCCCGGGTCCCACACCGACAGGCCGTTGCGGCCGAAGCGCCGCACCGTGGTGCGGGTGAGGGTGAGCACCGAACGGGAGCGCAGGTCCACGGCGTTCTCGGGGATGTCGTGAATGTCGCAGTCGGAGAGGGTCAGGACGGCGTCGGTGTCCAGGGTGATGCCGTCGCCGGTGGTGCGGTGCACCTGGCACTCGGTGAGATGGCCGGCCGCGCGTGAGGCGACCTGTACACCGGTGCCCTTGACCTCGTACACCTCGCAGCCGACCGCCTCGGCCACGGTGCCCTCACCGGTGAGGGCGAGTCCCGCGCCGGACGCGTTGCGGACCCGGCAGCGTTCCAGCCGCGGGGAGGCTCCGCCGCGTACGGAGATGCCGGTCTGACCCGCGGCCACGACCTCGCAGTCCTCGAACAGCCCGCCCGCGGCCTCCAGGATGCTGATCCCGAGCCCGGCCGGGTTGTCGACGGTGCAGCGGCGCACGGTCGGCCGCGCCCCGTCGCGGACCTCTATGCCCACCGCGGACCGCGTGCTGACCCGCAGTCCGGTGAGTTCGGGTGCGGCGCCCTCGACGAGCAGCGCGGCGGCGGAGGTGTCCTGCCCCTCGACGGAGAGGTCCTGGACCGTCGCCGCGGCCCGTACGGTCAGCGCGACACCGGCCGGCGGGGCGATGCGGACGGAGCCCGGCCCTTCGGCGGCGCGGAGCGTTATGGCCTTCTCCACGACGAGGTTCTCCCGGTAGGTCCCGGGGTTGACCGAGAGCACGTCGCCCTCGGCGGCCGCCTCCAGGGCCGCGGCGAGGCTCTCGTACTCTCCTGTGCGGCGGCGCCACCGCGAGCTGCTGGTGTGCGTCACCTGAACCACGCCCTGTGCCATGGAGATGCTCTGCCCCGTCCTCTTGCACTGCGCCGACCTGGGGGCCTCAACGGTAGCGCGCGCCGGGCGCGCGCCAGCACCCGATGCTGATGGATCACCTGATGGAACCGGGCGGATGAGGCCGATTGCGGATGATCCGTGGCACCGGCGTACGTATCCGGCGTGGTCAGCCGCCCGCCCCGGCGCGGCCCCAGCTCTGCCCGGCCGCGGCCCACTCGCGCTCCCACTCCGCGAGCCTGCGGCGCATCAGCTGCCACATGAGCACCTGGCGCCCCATCAACCCCAGCACGCTCGCGGCGAGGAAGGTGCCGATCCCGGCGAGCATCGCATGCGTGGTGGCGGACCGGGCGTCCAGGGGCGCGGGCACGGGCACGGCACCGGACTTGTCGGTCCACATCGTGAGGTGGTCGCCCTTGTCGTGGGCGGCGGCCACGCGCACCTGGGCGGTGTGGACCTGCCCGTCCGGAGCGGTCCAGCGGACCACGGCGTCCCGGCGCTCCTCGCGGACGTGGCCGGACTCGGGGTCGGGGTCGGCGGCCTCGCGTGGCCCGGCCTTGAGCACCACGGCGCCGACCTCGATGCGGGTGGCGTGCTCGACGCCGACGGTGTGCTGGAGGGAGTGGTCCACGGCCAGCCCGGCGACCAGCCCCGCGGCCGGCGCCCCCAGGACGATGGCGCAGCCCGCCGCGACCCCCGCGCAGGCCTCGAACACGTCGGAACGGCGGCGCAGGCTGTTCTTCCGCCAACGCCACCACCGCACGTGCGTGGCCGCCATCGGGCCGCACCCCCTTCACCGTCCAAGTACCGCACATGGCACGGCACATGCGCGGCATGGACCGGGCGGGAGGGGGCCATCTCACGCCGGCACCCGTCCGGTGCCCGGACCGTGCCGCGGTCTCGGGACGCGTTCACTCCATACTCGACAACGCGTCTCCCACCCGGAGTGTTCCGGGTCGTACGGGCACGAGATTCTGTCCGAAAACCAGTCTGCCCCCGAATCTGCGGTGGCGCGCGAGGGTGCGCAGGGGTTCCCGGCCGCGAGCCGCGGTGCGCTGGTCCGTCGTCGTCACCACGCAACGCCCACAGGGCTTCACGACGCGGAATTCGACTTCCCCGATGCGGATCCGGGTCCAGGTGTCCTCGGCCCAGGGAGCGGTCCCCGCGATGACGGCGTTGGGACGGAAGCGGTCCATCGGAAGGGGGCCCTCGCCGGGGTGGTCGCCCGCGGCGATCAGCGCGTTGAGGGCGGCCAGCGAGGCCTCAGTCGTCACGAGCAGGGGGAAACCGTCGGCGAAGCTGACGGTCTCACCGGGGCGCGCGTAGTCCGGGTCGACCGGGCGGCGCCGGGCCGGGTCGTCGAGGTGGACGAGGGTGACCTCCGCGCCCAGGTACGTGCTGAACCAGGCGGCGGCCGCGTCTCCCGCGGGCACGGCCTCCACCTTGTCGCCCCATATGTGCACCGGGACCGTCGTGGACGGTCCCGGTGCGTCGATGTCCAGCGACGGCATCCCCGGGGCGGTGAGCAGCAGCCCACCACCGGGGGACGACTCCGCGCGTGCCAGGGCCAGCCGGGGCTGCTCCCGCTGCGTGACGCATCGTCCCGCAGCGTCGGCGAGCATCCACCGGCGGTCTCCGGCGAGCCCCCACGGCTCCACCAGTGCCTCGGACAACCGCTGTCCACCGAGCGACTTGACGGGGTGGACGTGCAGTGAGCTGAGGCGTGGTGTCGGCGTCGGAGTCGTCATTCCGCCATCGTGCCAGGCGGCGCGGTCACCCGTCGGCGGGGACCGGGCCGCCCGCCGGCGTCAGCCGGAGTAGTAGCCCTGGCCGAGGTTGCGCCGCTGGTACGGCTGCTCGTCGTAGCCGCTGGGCGCCACGGGGCGCGGCGGCACCGGACGCGGCGCGGCGGCGGGGCGCACCTGTTCGTAGCCGGCCGGGCCCTGGTACTGCTGCGGGGCCTGCTGCGCCTGGTACCCGCCGTTGAAGGCGGCGGGCCGGGGCGCGGTGGCCTGCTGCGGGATGTAGGGCGCCGGCGCCTGCTGCAGCTGGGGCTGCTGGTAGCCGGGCGCCGAGTAGCCGGAGTACGACGGCGTGCTCGGCGCGGAGGAGTACTGCGAGGGGCCGGGCGGCAGCGCGGGGAGCGCGGCCGGCAGGGCCGGGAGATTGCTGCCGGTGTCGTACGCGGACGGTACGCGGATCGGCGCGATCTGAGGGGTGCCCCGCTCTGCGACCAGGCTGTCGTAGATGGGGGTGTCGGGGAAGAACGGCGACGTGTAGTAGCCACCGCCGTAAGAACCGCGGGGGGAGGTCATAGCCCATAAGTTAAGCCCACGATGTGCTGGTTGGGGAGACCGATTAGCAGGTCATTTCATGTGCAGCGAGTGACGGCTGACCCCTATTGCGATCGAATCGGAGGAAATCGGTCCGTGGTCGCCGTTCGGATCGCGTAAAGGCGCTGGGCCTGGGGCGTTACCGCTCGTCACGCGGGAACACGGGCGCGGGGAAGCACCCGGCCGGGTGGTGCCGGAGGGTGACGGGACCGGCACTCTCGCGCACCAACAAGTCACCCGCACGAAGGAGGAACGCGGCGTTTCCGTGACTCCGGCGAACTTCGTCCCGGGAGGCCCCCGATATGCCACAGTGGGCCATGCGCGTCGCCATGCTTTTCGGGCAGAACCGGCCGGCGCGGCCGGAGGAATGGCACAAGGCCGCTGCGACCGTCGCCGACGTGGTCGACGTGGTGGCCGTCCGCGAGTTGACCCTGCCCGCCGTCCGTGGGCTCCCCTACGCCGGCCGCGACCCCGAGCGGCCGCACCACTACCAGGTCGCCGTCCCCCACGGCGGCGCCATGGCGCGCCGGGTCACCGCGGGCCGCGTCGAGGGCGTGCTCCGCCACGAAGCGGCCGAGTGCGGCCGGTTCGACCTCATCCACGGCCATGTGCCCGGCGCCGAGGGACTGCTGCCCCGGCTCGCACGGACCGCGGGGCTGCCCTACGTGCTGAGCGAGGACGACCCGTCCCTGCTCGGCCACCCCACGCGCCCGCTCCCGGGTCTTCCCGCGCGGCGGTCCCGCGCGCGGATCTACCGCGAGGCCGCCGCCGTCCTCGCGGTCAGCGACGCACTGCTGCTGCGGCTCGGGGAACTCCGCCTCCCGGGCCGGCACCGCCTCGTCCCGCACCCGGTCGGCCCCGAGGCACTGCCGCCGGTGCCCGCCCGTACCCGGATCAGCCAGGACCCGGTGCGGGTGGCGGCCGCCGGGCGCTTCGAGGCGCACGAGGGCTGGGAGGTGCTGGTGCGCGCCTTCGCCGGCGCCCGGGTCAAGGACCCGCGGCTACGGCTGGACGTCATCGCCGAGGGGTCCGCCGAACTCCCCGGCGACGTGCGTGAGCTGATACGCACGTGCGGAGTGGCCCACTTCGTCACGGTGCGCCGGGCCCGCGGCCGCGCCGAGGCGCTGCACACCGTCGCGCACGCCGACCTCTTCCTCGTGGCGAGCCATGTGGAGAGCTTCTGCGTGCGCGCCCTGGACGCGCTCTGCTGCGGCACCCCCGTCGTCGGCACCCGCACCGGAGCGCTCCCCGAACTCGTCGGGCACGACGGCGGGGTGCTCGTCCCGCCCGGTGACGCCCCCGCACTCGGCCGGGCGCTGGTGGAGGCCGCCGCCCGGCTGTCCGCGCGCCGTCCCGCGGCCCTCGCCGACCGCACCCGGCGCCGCTACGGCACGTCAGCCGTCGGCGCCCGGCTCGCCGTGGTCTACGCCGAGGCGTCGTCGGGCCGCGGCCGCGCGTAGGTGCGGCCCTTCCACGCGGCCCCACGGCCGCGGCCGTGCTGCACCGCCGAGTCGACCGTCATCAGCAGGTAGAGGACGGCCGTGAACGGCAGCAGCAGCGCCGGCCACGGCGGCAGCCGGTAGTAGCGGAGCATCGGCAGGTAGGTACCGCACATCAGGGCCCACGCCGCCGCGCCCGCCGCGCACAGCGGGCGGTCACCGGTGACCGCCCCGCCGATCGTGGCGAGCGGCGGGAGCACGTACACCAGCAGCAGGCCGAGCACCGTGCCGGCGAGGAGGACCGCGCTGTGCCGCAGCTGCGCGTACGCGCTGCGCGAGACCATCCGCCACAGCTCGGCGAGGCCGGGGTAGGGGCGGACGCTGTCGACCTCCTCGGCCAGGCCCAGCCAGATCCGCCCGCCGGACCGCTTGACGGCGCGGGCCAGCGCCACGTCGTCGATCACCGCGTGCCGGATCGTGTCGGGCACGCCCGCCCGCTCCACCGCCGTGCGGCGGATCAGCACGCATCCGCCGGCGGCCGCGGCGGTCCTGGCCCGCGGCCGGTTCACCCGGCGGAACGGGTACAGCTGCGCGAAGAAGTAGACGAAGGCGGGGACGATCAACCGCTCCCAGGTCGTGGCGACCCGCAGCCGGGCCATCTGCGACACCATGTCCAGGTCGCCCGCCTGCGCCGCGGCCACCAGGTGGCGCAGCGATTCGGGGCCGTGTGCGATGTCGGCGTCCGTCAGCAGCAGGAACTCCGGGCCGCCGGACGCGGTGGCCACCTCGATGCCGTGGCGCACCGCCCACAGTTTCCCCGTCCAGCCCTCCGGGACGGGCCCCGGCGCGATCACGCGCAACGGCAGCCCGTCCACCCGGCCCGCCAGCGCACGGGCCAGTTCCCCGGTGCCGTCGCTGCTGCCGTCGTCCACCAGGACCACCTCGGCGCGTCCCGGGTAGCGCTGCGCCAGGACGCTCGGCAGGCTCCGCGGCAGCACCTCCGCCTCGTCCCGCGCCGGGACGACCACCGCCACGTCCGGCCACTCCCGTGGCTCCGCCGCGACGGCAGGCAGCCGCACGTCCGTCCGCCAGAACGACCCCTGCGCCAGCAGCAGCCACACCCACGACAGCAACGACACCATGGTCACCCACGTCAGCCACGTCACCCCCGCAGTCTGCCGCCGTCGCCCTCCCGCGTGCGTCATTTCCCCCGGTACGGCCGCAGAGCGGGCCGACAATCGCATCGCGTAGGGTTGTCCCCCGTGAAGATCGCGCTGATGGACTCCGGTATCGGCCTGCTCGCCGCGGCCGCGGCCATCCGCCGGCTGCGGCCGGACGCGGACCTGGTGCTCTCCAGCGACCCCGACGGCATGCCCTGGGGTCCGCGCACCCCCGAGGACGTCACCGCGCACGCCCTGGCCTGCGCCCTCGCCGCTGCCGAGCACCGCCCGGAAGCGCTGATCGTGGCCTGCAACACCGCCTCGGTGCACGCCCTGCCCGCGCTGCGCGCGGCGCTCGAACCCGGCATCCCGGTCGTCGGCACCGTTCCGGCGATCAAGCCCGCCGCGGCCGGGGCCGGCAAGGTCGCGATCTGGGCGACCCCGGCGACCACCGGGAGCCCCTACCAGCGCGGGCTGATCGAGGAATTCGGCAACGGCGCCGAGATCACCGAGGTGCCGTGTCCCGGCCTCGCCGACGCCGTCGACCGGGCCGACGAGGCCGCGACGGCCACCGCCATCGCCGCCGCGGCCGCGCTCACCCCCTCCGACGTGGAGGCGGTCGTCCTCGGCTGCACCCACTACGAGCTGGTCGCCGACCGCATCCGGTCCGCCCTGGCCGGTCCCGCCCGCTTGTACGGCTCGGCGGACGCCGTCGCCGCCCAGACCCTGCGGCGGATCGGCGCCGAGCCGCGCCCGGACGCGGCGTCCACCGGGAGCCTCGCGGTGATCCTCAGCGGACGGGCGGGCGCCGTCACGCCCGAGGCGCTGGCCTACGCCGAGGGCCGCTCCCTCGACGCCCGAGTGACCCCCGCCGCGGCCGAGGCGCGCTGACACCGCCCGGACGCGCCCCCGGCGCCCCCGGGCGGCGTCCCCCTATTTCCCCTCCGTGGAACGGTGCCAACTCGTCGTGGGATGAGTAGGCTGCGGACTATGACGGACGCGCAGCGTGACGACGCGCGTACATCCCAGGTGTGGACCGGCCACGCGAGCAACCGCTTCCAGTGGCTGCTGGCGGCCGCGGGAGCGGCCTGCATGGCGCTCGGCATCGAGCTCGCCGTGGCCTCGCCCTACACCTCGGGCACGGTGCCGCTGGTCATGTCGGTCGTGGGCTGCATCGCGGCGGGGCTGCTGGTGCTGTTCGGAACGGTCGCGTTCACGCACGTCCGCGTGAACGTGGACCGCGAGGGGCTCCAGGTGCTCTGCGGCCACATCGGCGTGCCCCGCCGGCGGTTCCGGTGGGAGGAGATCAACGACGCGCACGTCGCCCCCGTCGTCAGCCCACGCCACTGGGGCGGCTGGGGCTACCGCTGGCGGCCGGAACAGGGCACCGCGGTCGTGGTCCGCCGCGGGCCCGGTGTCGTCATCGACCTCGGCAACGGCCGGCACTTCACCGTCACCGTGGACGACGCCGAGGGCGCCGTCCGGGCCATCCGCAGCCGGCTGAGCCTGCGCCCGTAGCCGCCGGGGCGCAGGCCGCGCCCGTGGCCACCGAGGGCCCGGGCGCGGCCTTCCACGGCCGGCGCGTGGCTACGACCAGCGCGCCGTCACCCGTCCGGTTCCCGCGGCGCACGTCAGGAGCACGCCCAGCCCGGTGCGCTCGGCCGACGTGGCGCCCTCGGCCCCGTCCGTGTCGTCCGCGCCGACGAGCAGGACGTTCCACGGCGTGGCCGGCGGGCGCTCGCCCCGGGCCTCGACCGTGACCGTGTCACCCGTACGGCTCACCCGGAAGACTGCGGCCGCCGTGCCGTCCGGTGCGGGCACGGTGGTGGTCGTCTCGCCGCCGTCGGCCGGGGCGTGCACCCGCAGGGTGACGCCGTCGGCCCAGTCGTACTCCGGGCCCTCCTCGAAGGCGCCGAACGGCACGACCGAGCCGGGCCTCGCCAGCAGCGGGAGCGTGTCGAAACCGTGCGTCTCGCGCCGCCAGCCCGGTCCCTCGACGCGCTCGCCGGTCAGCAGGTGCGTCCAGGTGCCGGCCGGGACGTAGTACTCGACCTCGCCGTCCGCGCTGAGGACCGGAGCGACCAGCACGTCGTCGCCGAGCATGTACTGCCGGTCGAGGTGGTGGCAGGCCGGGTCGTCGGGGAACTCCAGCACCATCGCGCGCATCATCGGCGTGCCCTGGTCACGGGCCTGCAGTGCGGCCCGGTACAGGTACGGCATGAGGCGGTTCTTCAGCCGGGTGAAGTCGCGGGTGACGGCGACGGCCTCGTCGCCGAACTCCCAGGGCACGCGGTAGGACCTGCTGCCGTGCAGCCGGCTGTGCGAGGACAGCAGGCCGAACTGCACCCAGCGCTTGAACAGCGCCGGGTCCGGCGTCCCCTCGAAGCCGCCGATGTCGTGGCTCCAGAAGCCGAAGCCCGACAGGCCGAGCGACAGACCACCGCGCAGGCTGTCCGCCATCGCCGTGAACGTCGACTCGCAGTCTCCGCCCCAGTGCACCGGGAACTGCTGCCCGCCCGCGGTGGCGGAGCGGGCGAAGAGCACCGCCTCGCCCTCGCCGCGCTCCTCGCGCAGCAGGTCGAAGACGACCTGGTTGTACAGCTGCGCGTAGTAGTTGTGCATGCGCTCCGGGTCGGAGCCGTCGTGCCACACCACGTCGACCGGGATGCGCTCGCCGAAGTCGGTCTTGAAGACGTCGACGCCCTGCCGCAGCAGCGCGCGCAGCTTCTCCGCGTACCAGGCGCGGGCCGCGGGGTTGGTGAAGTCGACCAGCGCCATCCCCGGCTGCCACAGGTCCCACTGCCACACGTCGCCGTTCGGCCGCAGGACGAGGTGGCCCTCGCGCATGCCCTCCGCGAAGAGCGCGGACTTCTGCGCGATGTACGGGTTGATCCAGGCGGAGACGCGCAGCCCGCGCTCCTTGAGCCGGGCGAGCATGCCCTCGGGGTCGGGGAAGACCTCCGCGTCCCAGGTGAAGTCGCTCCACTGGTACTCGCGCATCCAGAAGCAGTCGAAGTGGAAGACGCTCAGCGGGATCCCGCGGTCCGCCATCCCCTGCACGAAGTGGCTGACGGTCGCCTCGTCGTAGGAGGTGGTGAAGGAGGTCGACAGCCACAGGCCGAACGACCAGGCCGGCGGCAGCGCGGGGCGGCCGGTGAGGGCCGTGTAGCGGGCCAGGATCTCCTTCGGGGTGGACCCGTGGACGACGAAGTACTCCAGCGACTGGTCCTCGACGCTGAACTGCACCTGGTCGACCACCTCGGAGCCGACCTCGTACGAGACCTTGCCGGGGTGGTTGACGAAGACGCCGTAGCCGCGGTTGGTGAGGTGGAACGGGACGTTCTTGTAGGCCTGCTCGCTGGCCGTGCCGCCGTCCGCCTGCCAGATGTCCACGGTCTGGCCGTTCTTCACGAACGGGGTGAAGCGCTCGCCCAGGCCGTACACCAGCTCACCGACCCCGAGCGACAGCTGGGCCACCATGAAGTGCCGGTCGTCCGCGTCGGTGACGAAGCCCGTGCCGCGGGCGCCGGCCGAGGTGAGGACGCGGCCGCCCGCGGTGAAGTCCAGCCGCCAGGGGGCGGAGGTGTCGACGCGCAGCGTCAGTTCGCCCGAGGTCAGCTCGAGCACCGAGCCGTCGCGGGCGGTCTTCCCCGTGCCGCCGTCCCCGGCGCCGGCCAGGCCGAACTCCGGGCCGCGGCGGGCCGTCCCGGCGTGGTGGGTGGTGCGCACGCCGATCACGCCCTCGGCGGGGGACCAGCACTCGACCGCCAGCAGCGGGCTGTTGAGCGTGTCGCCGCGCTGCCGCACCGGCTTCACCGGCGCGTGCAGGACGATCCGGTCGTCCGCGACCGAGGCGTCGGCGACGGAGGTCGCGTACTTCGCCGTGACGCCCGGGCGCATCATCCAGAAGCCGTCGGTGAACTTCACGACCGCTCCTGCCGTCCCGCCCGGTGGGCGCCGATCAGGTCCCGGTACCAGCCGTAACTGGCCTTGGGCGTGCGCTTGGCGCCGTTGTCGTAGTCGACGTGCACGATGCCGAAGCGCTGGCCGTAGCCCCGGGCCCACTCGAAGTTGTCCAGCAGCGACCAGACGTAGTAGCCGCGCACGTCCACACCCGCGTCCATCGCGGCGACGAGCGCGTGGAGGTGGTCGCGGAGGTAGGCCACGCGGTCGGCGTCGTCGACGCGGCCGTCGGCGGAGAGGACGTCGGCCTCGGCCGAGCCGTTCTCCGTGATGAAGGCGGGCGGCAGGGACGGGTAGCGCTCCTTGAGCTCCAGCAGCAGCGCCGTGAAGGACTCGGGCACGACGGGCCAGCCCATGGTGGTGTGCCGCGTCCCGTACGGGTCGGTCTCCCGCACACCGATGTCGACGGCGGTACGGCGGGCCGGGTCGGCCTCGCGGTGCGGGGCGTCGGTGACGGTGAGGGGGCGGTAGAAGTTGAGGCCCACGAAGTCCAGCGGGGCTCCGATGACCTCGAGGTCGCCCTCGCGGCGGTACGAGCCGTCGGCGAGCGCGCCCCAGGTCTCGGCCTCGCCGGTGGGGTAGCGGCCCGAGAACAGCGGCTCGGTCCACGTGTCGTTGTGCAGCGTCACGGCCCGGCGCAGCGCGGCCTGGTCCGCGGCGGAGTCGCTCGCCGCCTCGATGCGGTCGAGGTTGAGGGTGATGCCGACCTCGCGGGCGCCCGCCTCGCGCAGGGCGCGCACGGCCAGGCCGTGGGCGAGCAGCAGGTGGTGGGCGGCGGCCAGCGCGCCGGTGCCCTCCTGCGCGCCGGGGGCGTGCCGGCCCTCGGCGTAGCCGACGAAGGCCGAGCAGTAGGGCTCGTTGAGGGTGATCCAGCGCTCGACGCGGTCCCCGAGCCGCTCGGCGACGGCGGTCGTGTACGCGGCGAAGGCCTCGGCCGTCGCGCGGTTGCGCCAGCCGCCCTCGTCCTCCAGGGCCTGCGGGAGGTCCCAGTGGTAGAGGGTCACAGCGGGGGAGATGCCGGCGGCGAGCAGGTCGTCGGTGAGGCGGTCGTAGAAGTCCAGGCCCCTGCCGTTGACCGCGCCGCGGCCCTGCGGGACGACGCGCGGCCAGGCGACGGAGAAGCGGTAGGAGTCGACGCCCAGGTCGGAGAGGAGGCGTACGTCCTCGGCGTGCCGGTGGTAGTGGTCGCAGGCCACGTCACCGGTGGCGCCCTCGGCGGTGCGGCCAGGGGTGTGGCTGAAGGTGTCCCAGATGGACGGCCCGCGGCCGTCCTCGTCGTGGGCACCCTCGATCTGGTACGCGGCGGTGGCGGCGCCGAAACGGAAACCGGGCGGGAAGACCGGGAAATCGGTGGGCATGGGGAGTGCTCCCTGGCTGGTGAGTGGCGGGTACGTGGAACGGGACGGTGGGAACGGCGGACGGAGGGCGCCGGGTTCAGGTGCCGGTTCAGGTGCCGGATTCAGGCGCCGGCCGTGCGCGGGCGGGGCGGGGCGATCAGCGGGCCCGGCACGAGCACCGGGGGGATCAGCCGGTGCCCCGGCGGCATGGGGGACGTGCCCTGCGCGTGGGCGGCGATGGCCTCCACGGCGAGCCGGGTCACCTCGGCGGACATCGCGGGGACGGGCAGTTCGATGCGCGGCAGGTCCTGACCGCCCACGTCGTCGGGGAGGTTGCCGACCGCCACGACCGCCAGGTCCTCTGGCACCCGCAGTCCCTCCGCCGCCACGGCGGCGAGGACGTGTGGGAGCGCCGCCACGTGCTGCACCACCAGGGCGGTGGGCGGGCGTTCGCCGTGCAGCAGGGTGCCGATGCGCCGCGCGAGCCGGGCCATGTCCCCGGTCGACTGGTGCACGCGCACGTCGGCCCCGGTCTCCGGCGCCGCGCGGCGGGCACCGGCCACGCCCCGGATCGCGTAGCCGCGCCGGGCCTGGATCTCGCGCTCGGTGGTGGCCAGGTACGCGATGTCCCGGTGGCCGGCGGCGGCGACCTCGTGGACGGCGAGGGCGGCGGCCGCCTCCCAGTCCAGATCGGTCCACGGCAGCGTGGCGTCGTCGGCGGACCGCCCCAGCAGCGCCGTGGGGAAGCCGAGTTCGAGCATGGCCGCGATGCGCGGATCCTCCATCTCGACGGCCATCAGGATCGCGGCGTCCGCCTGGCCGCCGCGCGCGATGCGGCGCAGCCCCGGCACGCCCTCCCGCGCGGTCATGAGCAGGACGTCGTAACCGTGGGCGCGGGCCGCGTCGCTGATGTAGATGGCGAATTGCCCGTCGACCGCCCGGTAGCCGCCCGCCACGCGGGGGAAGGCCAGCGCCAGCACGTTGGTGCGCGCGCTGCGCAGCGTGCGGGCGCTCGCGCGCGGGTGGTACCCGAGCTCGTCGATCGCCTGCTGCACGGTGCGGCGGGTGTCCTCGGAGATCTTGCGCGAGCCGCTCAGCACGTATGACACGGTGCTCGGCGCGACCCCGGCGCGCTCGGCGACGTCCTTGATCGTGGTCATGCGGCTCCTTCGCGGCCCGTGTGCCGGTTGTCGAATCGATTCGTCGAATCGATTCGACCGATGCGGAACACGATGCTATGTCGGCCTCCCGGGGTGAGGCAATGGCCCTCGACCCGTGGCGGCGGTGTGTGACGCATGCCGCGCGCCGGGCAGGGCCGGTGCGGGCGGCACGGGCGGGCCGCCGGGAGGGGGTCCGGTGCGGACGAGGCAACGGCGGTACTGCTGGGCGCCGCGGTCGGCGCGTTCGGTTCGGTGGTCACCGGCGGCTTCGCCTGGGCGGCGGTGCGGTGGCAGCTCGTACGGCAGAGGGACCTCGAGGACCGGCGCCGGCAGCGGCAGAACCGTCGCGACGCCTATGTGACGTTCACGGCCGCCTGCCGTGCCGCCACCCGGGAACTCGCCTCGGCGGTCGACCATCGCGCCGCCCACCCCGACGACCCCGTGGACAACCTGGTCGCCGCCTGGCAGGCCCTCGTACCGATGGACGCCGCACTCGCCGCGGTCCGGCTGGAGGCACCGGAGGCGGTCATGGACGCCGCGGGAGGACTTGCTCACGCCGTCAGCGCGCTGTTCGAGGCCGCCTACCCGTTGCGATCCGGCAGCGGCGTCGACGACATCCGTGCGGCTGTCCGGCCGGCCATGGAGGGGTTCGCCGTGGCCAACCGGCGGTTCGCCGACGTCGCGCGCGGACGTCACGGGGGCGGCGAGGTGAGTCAGGGGGGTACGTGCCGCGCCGCTGCGGGGCCCTTGCGCCGACGTCGCGGGCCTCCCGAGCTCGGGTTGCAAGCAGTGGAGGCGGGCATGGGGCGTGCCGCCTGCCGACGCTGCGCCGACGCCGCGCGCGGACATGGCGAGGCGGCACGCCC